>JBNNED010000258.1:0-17488 GCA_050285825.1 Verrucomicrobiales bacterium
ACCAGATAGTTTCACTCATTGGTATAAGCCATTAGACCTTGCCTTTCAGCACGACAAGCAGGGCGTGAATGAGCCCCGGCAGCCAGAAAATCAAGGTGAGTACGAGGTTCAGGAGGAAACTTCCGCCGAATCCGGCTTTCAATCCCACTGCCAGTGGAGGCAGGAGAACCGCGATGATCACGAGGAGCAAGGTGTTGTCTTTCATAGCGTCCACACCATCGCCTACTTGCGCCGCGATGCAAGTGATTCAAGTCTGAACAAGGACATGCGGGAAGGCCGGAGGCTCCAGGCGACTCTCCCGCGCGTAGCTTTCCCAATCCGCCAGTTTGGCCGCGTCCCGGGGGTTCCCGCGCGCGGCGATGCGCTCCCGCCGTTCCTCCTCCCCGCAAGCCACGAAGAGGATTTCCACCTCGCACCCAAAGCGCGCCCGCAAGCGCTCCGGCCAATCCTCTTCCCGACACTCGCGGGTGAAAGGCCCGACGATGATGACCTCCCGCTGGGGCAGGTTTTCCCCCGCCGTCGCGAAGAGGCACTCATACACGGCATCGCGAAAAGTCTCCTTATACAAAGGCGAATCGCGGTCGCCCGGATCCAGCCCGGCCAAGGTGAGCCCCGCCCGCACGACCGGTTCCGTCACGGTGTCGCTATCGAGCAGGCAAGCCCCTCTCGCGAGCGCCAACTGGCGCGCGTAAGTGCTTTTCCCCACTCCCGCCGCCCCGCAGACGATGCTGAGCTTTTTCACGCGTTCATGAGCTCTTCGATTTCCTCCGCCTCGATGGGAATCCTGGCGAAAAGATCCTGGTTCGCCTCGCCTCCAATGAGGACGTCGTTTTCCAGGCGCACGCCAATCCCTTCCTCGCGGATGTAAATGCCGGGCTCGATCGTGAAGACCATGCCCTCGGCCACCGGTTCGTTCGGCGGGCAGACGTCGTGAACGTCGAGCCCGAGATGATGCGAAGTCCCGTGCATAAAGTATTTTTTCACCAATTCCTTGTCCCGCGATTGCCCTTTGACTTCTTTCACGCTCAGCAGATCGAGCCCGACAAGTTCCGCTTCCATGAGTTCGATGACCTGCGCCTGGTAGTCGATCGGCGTGATACCGGGTCGTAGAATTTCGTTCGCTCCCTTCATGACCCGCAGGACGGAATCATACACCGCGCGCTGGCGTTTGGAGAAGCGCCCATTCACGGGCACGGTGCGCGTCATGTCGGCATTCCAACCCGCATATTCGGCTCCCACATCCATGAGAACTAGCTCGCCGTCCTCACAGCGTTTGTGATTTTCGAGATAATGAAGCACACAGGCGTTCGCCCCGGAGCCGATGATCGGTGGATAGGCAAAACCCCGCGAGCGGCGGCGCACAAACTCGTGGAGATACTCGGCCTCGATCTCCCACTCGCCCACGCCGGGCTCAATGAAACCGAGCACCCGCCGAAACCCCGCTTCGGTAATATCCACCGCTTCTTGGATCTGGGCAATTTCCGCCTCTTCCTTGCGAATCCGCAGCTGATTCATCAAGGGCGCGAGTCGCTCGTAGCGGTGCAGCGGATAACGTTCCTGACAGCGCGTGATGAAGCGCCGGTTGCGCGTTTCCACGACATTGCTCGCCCGCAAATGCTCGTTCGTCCACAAAAACACCCACTGCGCCATCGGCATGAGACGGTGCCAAAAGGCCTCGAAGGAATCGGCCCACTGCACATTCTCCACGCCCGTCCGCGCGCGCGCCTCCTCCTTGCTCAGCTTTTCCCCTTCCCAGACGGCGATGTGCTCGTTCGTTTCCGTGACAAACAACATCTCGCGCTCCCGCTCCGAGGGCGCATCGGGAAAGAGCAGCAGGATCGTCTCCTCCTGCGCCACCCCGCTCAGATAATACAAATCGCTGTTCTGATAAAACGGCAGGGTCCCGTCCGCATTTGTCGGCATGAGATCATTGGCGTGCAGAATGACCATGCTCCCCGGCGGCAGCAACTCGCGCAGTTTTTCGCGGTTCCGAATAAACAACTGGGGATCGATGGGCTCATGTCTCATGCCTCCAAGAAGCCGCTTCCCGCCCCCGATGAAAAGAAAAAAACCGGAGGATTGCTCCCCCGGTTGGTAGAATAACGACGTGGCTCGACGCGCTTACTTCGAGTTCGACACGTAGTCGGCCTGGCTCATGTCCTTGCCCACTTTTTTGTTGCCCAACCAGCTCATCATGCCGCGCAGCTCGGCGCCAACACTCTCGATTTGGTGAGCCGCTTCTTTTTCGCGGATCTCGTTGAAGTTCTTGCAACCACCATCCCACTCGGCAATCCACTCGTCGGAGAACTCGCCCGCTTCGATGCGCTTGAGTTGCTCGACCATGCGCTGCTTGACCGAGGCGTCGATGATTTTCGGGCCAACAGTGACATCACCATACTCGGCGGTGTCGGAGATGGAGAAACGCATGCCTGCGATGCCGGATTCGATCATCAGGTCGACGATCAACTTCAGCTCGTGCAAGCACTCGAAGTAGGCCATTTCGGGCTGGTAACCAGCTTCGACCAAGGTCTCGAAGCCTGCTTTGACGAGGGCGCTGGCCCCACCGCAAAGGACGACTTGCTCACCGAAGAGGTCGGTCACGGTCTCTTCACGGAAGTTGGTTTCAAAAACGCCGGCGCGGGTACCGCCGATGCCCTTGGCCCAAGCCAGAGCGATGTTTTTGGCTTGGCCGTCTGCGTCTTGGCTCACGGCGACGAGAGTCGGAACTCCTTTGCCGTCAACGAATTGGCTGCGCACCGTGTGACCGGGGCCTTTCGGAGCGACCATGATGACATTGACGTTTTCCGGTGGCGTCACGGTGCCGAAGTGGATGGCGAAACCGTGGGAGAAAAGAAGCGTCTTGCCTTCGCTCAGGTTGGCTTCGACATCGTTCTTGTAGATGCTGCCCGCAGCCGTGTCAGGAACGGCGAGGAAAATAACATCGGCGGCGGCCACGGCATCAGCCGTGTTCATCACCTGGAAGCCCAGCTTCTCGGCGGA
Organism: Verrucomicrobiales bacterium; assembly: GCA_050285825.1. Classification (GTDB taxonomy): domain Bacteria; phylum Verrucomicrobiota; class Verrucomicrobiia; order Verrucomicrobiales; family Akkermansiaceae; genus SW10. The sequence continues at coordinate 3,001 of JBNNED010000258.1, forward strand.
AGCGCGGGATTTTGAACCTTCGTAAAGACCGATCACGACCTCACAGCCGCTGTCTTTCAAGTTGAGCGCGTGGGCGTGGCCTTGGGAACCGAAACCGATGACCGCAATCTTCTTGTCCTTGAGAATTGCCAGATCAGCGTCCTTGTCTGTGTAAATTTTTGCCGCCATGATTGTAATATCTGTAGTCTATTGCCTCCCGCCAATCGCGGGGAGGCGCGCAGCCTGCAACAGCCCGCGCTCAAGGTCAAGCCCCCAAAAAAGAGAATTCCACCCGCCAGCTCCCGCCATTTCCTCCTTCCCATCACTTCCCCGCTATCCCATCATCAGCCATGCCCGCCATCCTCCTTGTCGAAGACGAACCCGCCATCGCCGACACCCTCATCTACGCCCTCGAAAGCGAAAACTTCTCCGTCCGCCACGTCGCAACCGCCCGCGAAGCCCTCGAGGCCAGCTCCGAGCAAGCTCCCGACTTCTTCATCCTCGACATCGGCCTCCCCGACATGACCGGCTTCGATCTCTGCCGCCAGGTCCGCGCCACCCACTCCCAGCCCATCCTCTTCCTCACCGCTCGCGATTCCGAAATCGACCAAATTCTCGGCCTCGAACTCGGAGCCGACGACTACGTCACCAAGCCCTTTTCGCCCCGCGCCGTCGTCGCCCGCGTCCGCGCCATTCTCCGTCGCCAAACTCACGACCCCGCGACCACACCCAGCCCTCTGCCCTCCCCCGAACTCCTCTCCCACGACGAGGAAGCGATGCGCATCACCTGCCTCGGCCGCCCCCTCAGCCTCACCGCTCACGAATACAAACTCCTCGCCACCTTTCTCAGCCAACCCGGCCGCGTTTTCACCCGCGACCAACTCCTCATGCGGGCTTGGGAAGACCCCGGCTCCGCCATGGACCGCACCATCGACGCCCACATCAAATCCCTGCGGGCCAAACTCCGCGCCCTCTCCCCCGAAGCCGCCGAGGCCCTGCAAACGCGCCGCGGCCTCGGCTACCTGCTCGATTTCTAATACCAATGAGCGAAACTAGCTGGTAGAATGGCTGAGTCGGTTTTCGAGGAAAATCAAGGCGTGAGGAGCGCTTGGTGTAAGCACCACAAGCAACGAACAACGCCGATTTTACCGAAAAACGACCAGCTTCTTCAGAAAATGCGCAGCCTGACATCCACAGAAGATGAAACTCTCCATTCTACCAGATCGTTTTGCGAATTGGTATAACTCTCCCGGCCTCGCGACTCAGGTCCTCGTTTTCAAGACCCGATGCGAGCCATCGCAGTTCGGCATCCGCTTCGACAGGCCGCAGGTGCAATCATTCATCCCCTTGCCCGCCAAAATCCGCTTGCGGTACTTGGCAATCCGCCCCACCCGCGTCTCCGACTTCTTCCCCGCCTTGAAAAACAAAAGGTAAGCCCGCTGGCGGCCCGGCGTCAGCCCCTCAAAAGCCTCCTGAAAGGCCGGATCACTCCCCAAAGCCTCTTCCAGCTCCTCGGGAAATTCCTCGGCCGCGCTCTCCCTGGGCAGCTCCCGCCCTTCCTTCTCCAGCCCGATCGCCTCTTCCAAATACGCCGGAAGCTGATCCGCCACCGCCCGGATTTCGTCCAAACTACGAAACTTCACAATGCGCGCCGCCCGCGTGTTCGGCCCCGGCCTTTCCAACAAACCCTGCGGGTCACGCAGCAGAGCTCCTTTGAAAAAGCTCAGCACGGCCGCCTCCTTCAACTCGCCGACGATGACGACATTCTTTCCCTCGTAAGCATAGCAAGGACGCCCCCACTTGAGCGCACCGACCAGCCCGGCCCGCTCGGCAATCCCGCACAGCTCCGCCATTTCCTCCCGCCAGCGATCCGCCCCTTGCAGGAAAGCCGCCACCTCCGCATTCATGAACCGTAAATGACAATCAAGGCCAGCGTGATGACACTCACGATGACCGCCGTGCCCAGCCCGATGCTCGTCCACATCGAACGCTTCTGCAATTTCGCAAATTCCTCCACAAATCCCCGCTCGGCCTCCTGCATGTTCTCGAACATCTTCTGGAACTTCGCGTGAGAATCCTTGATATCCGTGCTCATCACGCCCGCCGTCTTCTCCATCGTGTCCGCCCGATCTGTCATCGTGCCCGCCAGCGACTGCACCCGGTCGACCGCCTGCAAGGACTGCCGCGCCGCGCCATCGATCTGACCCACACTGCGATCCACCTTCTCCAGAGAAGCGGCCACCGCACTCTGGCTCTGCCGGGAAGCCTCCAGTTGCGAATCGATCCGCCCCAGAGTGCCACTGACCTGATCCTGCGTTTCCTTCCAGGAATCCAGGGTCTCCGATGGGATCGGCGGAAGCGCCCCGGTCTGCTGCGGCGCCGGTTGCTTGGCTCGCCGCTCCATGACATCACAAACCTCCTTCATGCGCCCCATGAGATCGTCATGACGCTGGCGCATCTCCTTCATTTCCTGCATCTGACGAGCCGCCGTGTTGTCCTGCACCGCCACCGGTGGTGTCGGCTCCAAGCTCGTCGCAGCCGACTTCTTGGAAGGCATCAAACGCTTCCACCACGGCTTTTTCGACTCACTCTGGCTCGGGCTGCTCTGGCTTTTATTCGTAGGATATAAGGAATTGGCGGACATCGTGGCTTGGGCGGATTGGTTTTTGGAGCTGAAAGGCTGGTTCATAGCCCTTTCATGCTAAAACCAATCAGCCATTCCACAAGTACGCAATTGAGAAATCGCGAAAAACTCGCTGGGAAGCGATTTGCGACGCTCATTCTGCCAAAACCTCGGCGAAGAAATCCTTCATTGCTTCCCAGGATCGCCGGTCCGCTTTTTCGTGGTAGGCCACGCCTTTCGACGGGTCATCACCCGCGCTTTTCTGCGTGAAAGAATGCACTGCGCCACTGTAGGCATTCAACTGCCAGGACGCGCCCGCCTCCGTCATTTCCTTACCAAAGGCCTTCACCTCCTCCGTCGGAACGTGCGGATCAATCGCGCCATGACAGACCAAAATCTCGGCTTTGACCTCACCTTCCCGCGCCTCCATCCCCTCCGCCGCCCCCAAGCCGCCGTGGAAAGACACCACGCCATCGACGTCCATACCCGCCCGCGCCATCTCCAGCACGGCCGTGCCACCAAAGCAAAAACCAATCGCCCCCAGCCGCTCCGGATCGGTCTTCTCATCGGCTTTCAAGACGGCCAAACCCGCCGCCAAACGCTCGCGGAACAAGGCCCGGTTTCCCTTGTATTTGCCCGCTTCCTGACCCGCCGCCGGCGGCTGAGGTCTTACGCCTTTTCCGTAAATATCCGTCGCAAATACTTGATAACCAAGTTTCGCCAGCATCCTGCTTCTTTCCTTTTCATGCTCGCCCAATCCTGTCCACTGGTGAACGACAAGGACCCCCGGCCGCTTCCCCTCGAAGGTATCATCATAGACCTGAAAGCCCTCCAGCACGGTTCCCTCGTGCTCGAATTCCACCGTTTTTTCAACCAGTTCAGCCGACAGGGTCGCCGGCGCCAACAAAATCGCTGCCAAGTATTTCATATCAATGACAGTCCTAAGCCCCATCGCCTGCGGCGTCAAATGACTTTCATCCGAGGCCTCCATCATTTCAATATCCGCACTCGCCATTCGGCTCCCGCGTGCTATGGCTGTGACGTGACCGCCTTGAACGACGCCCGCCAGGACTTTCCCATCCTCCGACAGAACATCGGCACCCGCCCCCTTGTTTATCTCGACAACGCCGCCACGACGCAGAAGCCGACACCCGTTCTCGAAGCCTCCCGCCACTACTACGAGGCCATCAACTCGAACATCCATCGCGGCGTCCACCAGCTCGCCCAACGCGCCACCGCCGCCCACGAAAAAGCCCGTGAAACCGTGGCCCACCACCTGAAGGCGGCGCACTCCGAAGAGATCATTTTCACCTCCGGCACGACGGATGCCATCAACCTCGTCAGCCAGACGCTCGCCCGCTCGGGTCGGATCAAAACCGGTGACGAGATCCTCATTTCAGGCCTGGAGCACCATTCCAACATCGTCCCCTGGCAACTTCTCTGCGCAGAAACGGGCGCCCAACTCCGCGTCATCCCCGTGCTCGACGACGGAACTCTCGATCTCGACGCCTTCGCAAATCTCCTCTCCCCCCGCACCCGACTCCTCGCCGTCAACCACATTTCCAACGCCTTCGGCACGCCCAACGAGCTTCCCCGGCTCATCTCCCAAGCCCGGGAAGTCGGAGCCCTCACCCTCATCGACGGCGCGCAGTCGGTTCCACACATGGAAATTGACGTTCAGTCGCTTGGATGCGATTTTTACGCTTTTTCCGGACATAAAATCTACGCCCCCACGGGCATCGGGGTCCTCTACGGAAAGCAGGATCTGCTCAACGAACTTCCGCCCTGGAAAGGCGGCGGGGAAATGATCAAAGAAGTCACCTTCGAAAAAACAACTTACAACGACGCTCCCTTCAAATACGAAGCCGGCACGCCGAACATCGAAGGAGCCATCGCGCTGGCGGCGGCTCTCGATTACGTCAACGCCATCGGGCTCGACCAAATTGCCGCCCACGAGTCGGCGCTCATCAAAAAAGCCGCCGATGAGCTCTCCCGCCTCCCCGGCATCACCCTCTACGGCCCGGAAAACCGCACCGGCGCGCTCTCCTTCAACATCGACGGCATCCACCCCTACGATCTCGGAACCCTTCTGGATCAAATGGGTTACGCCCTGCGCACAGGTCACCATTGCTGCCAGCCGCTCATGGCACGCTTCGGCATCACGGGCACCCTGCGCGCCTCCTTCGCCCTCTACAACACACTGGAAGAAGTCGAAAACCTCGCCCCGACCGTTGAAAAGGCCCTTCACATGCTCCGCTGAGCAACCTTGCCCGCTCAACCCAAAGCCCGCAGCCCCAGCCTGATCAGTTCCGCCGAATCGGCCTCGGGGTGTTCTTTCAGCGCGCGGTCCACGGCCTTGCGCGCCTCCGCCTGCTTGTAGCCAAGCGAAATCAGCGCCATTTCCGCATCCTGCGCCCCTTGTGGACGACCAGCCGCCCCCTGCCAGGTTTCGACGACGCCCACCTTGTCCTTCATTTCCAGGATGATGCGCTCCGCCGTTTTCTTCCCCAGCCCTTTCACTTGCGACAGGAGGGCGATATCGCCGTCGACCACCCCCTGTTTGAAGGTCCGCACCGGCATGCCGCTCAGAACGGCCAGGGCAATGGCCGGACCGATCCCGCTCACCCGCTCGATGAGGAGCAAAAACAACTCCCGTTCTTCCTCACTCCCGAAGCCATACAAGGTCAAGGCGTTCTCCCGCACATGCTGATAAGTCCGCAAACTCACCTGCTGGCCCGCCACCGGGTGCAAAGCGTCGTAGGTCGACATCGGCACCACGAGCAAATAGCCCACTCCCCCACAGCCCACGACCAAGCGCCCCGGCAAAGCCTCCCAAATCTCTCCCCGTATCTGCGCAATCATCTCTCCATCTGTCTAGGAGTTCGCGGCGGATGAGGCAAATTTAAAAAGCACTCATCTCTGCAATCAGCGAGAAGATCCCCACTCGATTCAGACTCAAACAAGGGCCCCAAAAGATCACAACACACAAAATCTAACAAAGAACCTCTCCGAATACGAAAATTTTTTTTGTTAGGCTGTGACTTTCCTGGTTCGCATATCTCATTGAAAATAAGATTGTTATAATTTGAATAGTGCTATACGTTTGGAAATCTATCATTTAGGCTTGCCATACCATCATTTGAACGCCAGATCTCGGGAGGAATCAAACACCCGTTTATTAACTCCTTACCGAGCTGATGTCCGGGAGGTGGGATTCGGGAACGGTTTGGGTCTCGACCAAAACCGCCCTCTTAAAAAAACAACGCATAAACATGAAAATGTTATCCACTACAAACCCCCGAACAACAGCCCTCGGCCTGTTGCTTCTCGCCTCCTCAGCAAGCCTGAGTCCGGCGCAAAGCCTCATTGAATCCGTCTTCAGCGGAAGCAACGGCTTGAATAACACTACCCTGACAGCCAGCTCCGGAGTCGTGAGCTTGGCTCCAACTTCTGTATCTGACACCTCAATCGGCCCTGGCTGGGAGGGGGAAGTCGGCTTCGGTATTGCGGCCCCCTATTCGGCCACGATGGGAATCAATGAAGGAGGCAACGAGTCCTTCGGCTTTGATACCGGTGGCCTCCTGGGCGTGGTCACAAATTTCGAAGCTTCAAAGACCTTCTCGGAGTCGGAATTGGATCACACTATCCTGCCAAATACCCTGTATGCTCTGGATTTGACGATCAACAATGCGGGGGCCGTCCAGCTTCTCGGCAACTATGAGGTGGGCATCGAAATCGGTGGTGCGGAAGTCAACAACGGGACGAACACCGGACTTCTCGGGCTCGCCGATGTCCTCGGACTCTTCGGTGGCACAAACCAAGCCACCCTCTACTTCACCACTCCGGACACCATTTCCTCACATGATCTGACCTTCTCGACTTCGGGAAACATGACGGCGAGCTTACTTGGAACAGGCTTCTCGATCACGAATGCTTCCATCCGCCAAGTCATCCCGGAACCCGGAATCGCCATTCTAGGAATTCTCGGTGCCCTTCCCGTATTGCGGCGTCGCCGCTGAAGAAAGGGACACAGGAATAACCACGCACAAACACGCCTCCGGCTTCGGCCGGGGGCGTTTTTTTTATGGAACGCGGCTAAAGCTCAGGAAGAGCTCGATGCCGGATAGGCCATTTGGGGGTGATTGGCGATGAGACGGAGCTGGACGGCTTCGCCCGCGGCGAGCTGGGTTTCGTGGCTGACGCGGACGCGGACTTCGTGCCCGCCCTCGATGAGTTTCAGGGCGTGCAGCCGGTAACCGCCTTCAAAACGGGACCAGAGGACGTGCGCGTTGGCTTCATCCGGCGAAGCGATGGGCGCAAGCGCGAAGTCGTCGGGGCGAACGAGGAGATCGACACGTTCGCCGGACGCGCAGGAGACCGGCACGACGGGGACGAGACCGAGCGGGGTGCGGACTTCTTTTTCTCCCCCGTTTCCCGCCGCTTTTTCTTCCAGGATGCCGCTCAGGAAACTGGCTTCGCCCAGAAAATCGGCCACGAAACGGCTGGCGGGCGCGCTGAAACACTCCTCCGGCGAGGCCAGTTGCTCCAAACGCCCCGCGTTCAGCACCCCGACGCGGTCGCCGACCGAGAGCGCTTCATCCTGATCGTGAGTGACCCAGACGGCCGGCACGCCCGCTTCTTTGAGAACCTCGCGGATCGTCCAGCGCAGGCTTTCCTTGAGGGCGGCATCGAGATTCGACAGCGGTTCGTCCAGGAGCATGAGCGAGGGCTGGTGCGCGAGGGCGCGAGCGAGGGCGACGCGTTGTTTTTGACCGCCGGAAAGGGTGGCGGGCATGGCCTTGCGATGGGATTCCAGGCCGAGAGCCTCGATCCAGCGATCGACCTGGGTGCGATCGCGCAGGCGAAAACCGATGTTTTTTTCGACATTGAGGTGCGGAAAGAGGGCGAAATCCTGGAAGACCATGCCGATGTGACGCTTTTCCGGCGGGAGCGGGCGAGAGGCGTCGATGACCCGTCCGTTGAGATGAACTTCACCTCCGCCAACGGGCAAAATGCCAGCGAGCACGCGGAGAATGGTCGATTTTCCGCAGCCGGTCGGCCCGACGAGCATGAGGATTTCGCTGCCTTCCAGCGCGAAGTTGATTTTTTCGACCACGGGAAGGCGACCGTAGCCGGCGGAGAGGTTTTTGACGGCGAGTTTCATCATTCGGGTTGGGCGTGCAGCGTTTTTTCGGCGCGGCGCTCACCGGCGAGCATGAGCGCGAGACCAAAGGCAGAAAAGAGCATGAGGAGGAGACCGGGGACGGCGGCACGACCAAAGTAACCCGCTTCGTAAACAAGCCAAATTTCGGTCGTCAACGTCTCGTAGTCGTTCGGGCGCAGCATGAGAGTGGCGGGCAGCTCCCGCATGGTATCGAGAAAAACGAGGGCCGCTCCCGCGATGACCCCGCGCATGGCCAGCGGCAGGGTGATGCGACGGAAGACCTCGGCCCGGCTCGCCCCGAGGATGTGGGCGGCGTGGACCATGTTGCCTTCGATTTTTTCCAGCATCGTGCGGATGGAACCGACGGCGAGGGGGAGAAAGCGGAGAACGTAGGCGATGACGAGGAGGGCGAGCGTTTGGTAAAGGTAGGGTTCTTCGAGACCGAGTTTTTCGAGAAAGGCGGGCAGCGCGGGGTTCTCTTCCGAGCGCTCGAAAATCGCCGCTTCCGCCCGCAGGCCGGCGTAAACCAGGGCCGTTCCCATGACGATACCGGGAATGCCGTAGCCGAGATAAACGATGCGCTCGAGAAAACGTCCGAAGCGCCCGAGCGTGGCGGCGTAAGCCACGGGCAGAGCGACCACGGCGGCGGCGCAAGCCGTGATGAGGGCGACCTTGAGCGAGTTCCACGCGATGGCGGGATCGAAGTCCCCGGCTCCGTCGCGTTTCAGCCAAAGGCCAAAGATGAACAAGGGCAGACCGAGCACGCTCAGAACGACCGCCCCCACGCTGAGGCCGGAAAACAGCAGTCCGGGCTTGCCGAGCTCGATTTGCAAGACTTGGCCGCTTCCTTCGCGCACACCACGGAAGAGGGACTCGACTCCGAGAACGACGACGACGAGGAAGATGAGTTGCAGGGAAAAAAGAGCGGCGCGCTCGAGCCCGAAAGCGTTGTATTCGACGAAAATCATGCGCGTGAAGGTGTCGAATTGCATGATGGCCGGCGTGCCGAAATCCGACAGGGTGTAGAGGGCGACGATCAGGGAGCCGGCCGCGATGCCATTGGCCACGCGCGGGAGGACGACGCGCCAGAGACAGGCCGGGAGGGAGAGCCCGAGGGTGCGCGCGGCATTGACGAGATTGCTATCGAGCCCCCGCAGGGCGGCGCGGGTGGTCAGAAAGACGAAGGGAAAGCTGTAAAGCGTCATGACGAGGGTCGAACCCGCCAGGCCTTCGAGTCGCGGCAGGCTCAGCCCGAGAAGTTTTTCAATCTCCCCCGCTTGACCGAAGGCCGCGTAGTAAGTGAAGGCCCCGATGTAGCTGGGCACGGCCAGTGGCGTGGCGAGGGCGACGACCCAGAGGCGAGGCAAGGGAAGTTTCCCATAGGCCGTGAGGAGGGCGAGCGGGACGCCGAGGAGGATCGAGCCGCCGACCGTGGTGACGGTGAGGAGGATGGTATTGCGGAGGATGCGACCGGTTTCCGGGGTGAAATACGCCTCCGCCCCCTTCGAGAGCGTGTAGAGGAAAAGGATCGGGGTGAGCGCCATGACCGCGATCAACGCGGACATCAAATAGGAAGGATAGCGGCTCAACCAGCGGGTCATGGGGCGGAAAGATAGGGGCGGAATCCGGCTCTCGTCAATGACAGCTTCGCCCCGAGCGGGCTGCGGATGCGAGGCGGGAGCCCCTCACTCACAGCAAACCGCTTTCGCGCATGAGAGCCAGGGTCGGCGAGAGGTCGGAGAGTTGGGAGAGATCGATCTTCGGCGGATGGATCTGCGCCAGGTCGGGCAGCCCTTCCGGCGTGTCAACTCCGGGCAACATGGGAATTTCGTATGCTTCGGAAGAGAGAAATTGCTGGGCTTCGCGACTGAGCAGGTAGCGGACGAAGTTCTGCCCCAGCTCACCCTTGCGCAGGCACATCGCGCCCGAGGCGTTGAGGAGGCAACCGGCATCGTCTTTGGTGAAGGCCAGATCGACTTTCGCCTCGGGATCTCCGGCCTTGAGCCGCAAGGTGTAATAATGGTTCGCAAAAGCGACATCGACCTCGCCGCGAGCCACTCCGAGCACCGCTCCGAGCTCCCCGGCGTAGGTTTTGGCGTGCTTTTGCGTCGCCACCAGCCACTTTTTCGTCGCCTCGTCACCGCGTAAGATGCGCATCGCCGAGACGAAAGACTGGAAGGCTCCGTAGGCGGGCGCCCAGCCGATTTTGAGGTCACTTTCCGCGAAATCCATGATGCTCTGCGGGATGTCAGCCGCCGTGAGCTTCTCGCTGTTGAAGGGCACGGTGCGGATGCGACCCGAGACCGGCACCCAGTTCTCCTTGCGGAAGCGCTCGTCCACCTGGGAGGTGACTTCCGGCTTCAGCGCAGCGGCTTTGCCCGTTCCAGCCGCGAGGCCGATCGACCCGGAATCGACGGCCCAGAAGACGTCGGCGCGCAGGTAGCCCACTTTCGCTTCGGCCACGATGGTGTTGGCCAAAGCAGCGGTCGGTCCCCGCCGGATACTGAGCTTGAGTTCGGGATTACGTTTTTCGATCGAGCTGATGATACGTTCGTAAAGTCCGCCCTCGCCGCGACCGAGATAGAGGGTGAGCTTGCCCTTCAATTCGGGCAAATCATCCACGGAAATCCCCGCCAATGCCTCGTTCGCCCGGGCCAAACCCGGGAAAACGCCTCCGGCCAGACAGCCGAGCGCACTCAGACTGCTCCGACTTAAAAACTCCCGCCGACCCAACATCTTAAAAGGCATCTTTGGTTTCTTTGGACGCTTTCTTGAGCAAGTCACGCGCTTTCTCGATCTTTCCTTTGCTCGCTTCCGTCGCTTTCTTGATCTCAGCGAGCGGCGCTTCGTCTTCGATCAACTTCGGAAGAACGACGTTGAAGTCCTTTTCCAGGTCGGCCACGAGCTTGGCATCGAGCTCGATGAGGGCTCCTTCGACCCCCTCGAAAAGATTCAGGTAAGTGTCGTGGACCATCTCTTTCGAAGCCTCGAAATCGCGCTCGGCGGACTTGGCCATGATGCGGTCGAGCTTGTCGAGAATGACCGTCAGGGTCTCGACCGGGTCGCCCGCTTTCTCCACCGCTTCCGGCAGCGGGGCTTCGCCAGCGGCGATTTTGCCAGCCTGGATTTGCGCCGCGAGCTTCACCACGCCCATCCCCTGCCAGAGGTTTTCGCGCAGCGTCTGCATGGAGGCCTGCACCTCTTCTTTCGGCTTGCCGGCGTCGATGCCTTCTTTGATCGCATAAATGGCCTGCCAGATTTTGGCGTAAACCTGCACGTAGTTGAGCTCGACCGGATAGTGCATCTTGGCATCCTCCCAGAAAGCGATCAAATCGTCGCTTTTCACGGCGCCCGCTCCTTTTTCCGAGTAGGTGTCAACGAGCCCTTGATACTTCGCGATCGTCGCGCGGAGATCGCTTTCATACTCGTCCAGGTGGGCCTGCATATTCTTGATGTCATCGCCAATCTCGCCGTGCGCGAAGACTGCGGCGGGCTGCAAGACAAACAAGGAAGCCGCCGCAAGGACGGAGGGACGGACAAAACGGGAAAAGGTCGGTTTCAAGGTCATGACAAGATGGGAATGAAATGAAGAGCTGGAAGCTCCCGCCCCTTCCCTAGCACCGCCCCCGCAGCCTGTCCAGAGAAAATGATACCCAGTCTCAATAAACCCTCGCGGTCTCTTCCCGCTCGCCAGCTCCGGCCCCGGACTCTAAAATCGCGCCATGCCGAGATCGCTCCCGTTCTTTCTCATCCTCGCCGGCCTCCTGCCCGCGCGCGCGGAAATCGCCACGCAACTCAGCTCTCCCCACCTCCTCATCGACGAAAGCGCGCGTTTCAGCTTTACCATCCCGAGCCTCACCTGGCCACAGCTCCCCGATCCCGCCCCGCTCTTTCTCAAGCAAGAGAGCAGCGAACCCGTCATCGGCAGTGCGCACGGCGAAACGACCTTCACCTACCAACTCGGTGGCGTCGCCCCGGGCCTCCACCGCCTCCCCGCCCTCACCCTCCCCGGCGGTCAGACCGCTCCCCGCCTCGTCCGCCTCTACGCCCAAGCCCCCACCCCCGGTCACTTCGAGCTCAAAGGCACCCGCATCCCCTATTTCACCACCCTCCTCACCCCCACTCCAGCCCCCTATCCCGGCCAGAGCGTCCCCGTCGAAGCCAAGCTCTACCTGCCCGCCGAACTCGACCTCATCGACCCCGGCTTTCCGCAATTTACCAGCGAAAAACTCGCCGCCTCCGTCTTCGAACCCCGCCAGGGCACCAGTCGCTGGCTCCACCAGGGTCGCGAATTCACCGTATACAGCTTCCAAAGCCGGGCCTCCCTCCTCGACAACAGCCCCGGCCAACTCCACACGGGCCACATCAGCCCCCTCCTGCGAACCCGCGACTTCTCCCGGGGCATCGCCCGCTGGGAAAAAATCCGCCCCACCCTCTCCTTCGCCCCCCTCATCCTGCCAGCGACCCCGCTTCCCAGCCCCCAGCCTGCCGACTTCTTCGGCGCCGTTGGACATTTCACGCTCAGCGCGCGGAGCGAACAAAACGAGCTCCGGGTCGGCCAGAGTTTCCCTATCACACTCACCCTCAACGGCGACATCGGAGACGGGCGCCTCCCCGCCCCCACCCCTACAAATCACCAGGGCTGGAAAATCAGCCCGCCCGTCCTTAACCAGAAAGCCAGCGACCACACCCGACTCGTCTTCAGCCAATTTCTCACCCCCGAGGAAGCCCACGACACCCTTCCCACCTTCACCTTCAGCTACTTCGATCCCGCCCTCGCCCGCTACCAAAGCGCCCGCAGCAAACCCGTCCCAATCCGCATCCTCCCTGCGCCCGACGTGCCCGAATATGAAGCCCATTCTGACCGCGACGCAGTCAAAGGCACGATGACGATAACTGATTTCGAACCCTTACCGATCTGGCTCTGGCTGCTTCCCCTCCCCATGATCGCCGTCCTCATCTTCGCCTGGAAAAAAAAGCGACTCGCCCGCAAGTCCCTTCCCCCTCGCCCTGCCACGAGTCCACTGGAAGACCTGAAAAAACTCCGCTCCTTCGTCCACGAACCCGCCTCCGACTTCTACCGCGAGCTGGGTCAATTCCTCGAACAACACCCACTTCACGACCAGGAACTCCATGCCGAACTCCTCCGTCAACGCGACGAACTCCACTACCGTCCCGACCGCCCCACCGACAGCACCCCGGATCCCCAAGCCTCCGAGATCCTCGCCCGCCTCGAAGCAGACCTCCAAAAGCGCACGGAGACCTGAACAAGCCCCATCAAACACCTCTTCCCAACACTTTGGCGTAGCCCCTCGCTGCAATCGCTTCGGCTCAAACCCCGTTCTGCATCCCTTGCTTTGGCTTCGCAAAGGGTTAGGCCATTTTAGAGAAATGGCGGACCGGGAGGGATTCGAACCCTCGGAACACCAATACGGTGTTCATGCGAGTTTTTGTTTTTTAGTTTTCATTGATTTATCAAGGTTTTAAGACTTGTGCGAACTTGTGCAATCTGCAATGAATGGTCAGAGTTTTGGTCAGAGTTCTATTTTTGGCCGATTCATCAAACCGCAAAAATAGATCATGGCCTATCTCTGGAAGGATAAAAAATCGAAGTATTGGCAAGCAGCTTGGAGAGACGAAAACGGCAAGCGCTTTTCCAAGTCCACCAAGATCGTTGCCAAGTCCACGACCCGCAGGCAGGCGGAGAAGGTGGCGGAGCTTTACGAGGAGACCGCCCGAAACAAGAAGACGGCAAAGTATGTCAGAAAAGCCGTTGCCGAGCTTCAGAAGGAAATCACGGGCGAGGATGCCCCCATTGCCACCTTCACCGAGTTTGCCAACCGCTTCCTTGAACGAAAAAAGGGCGAGGCTGGCAAGGCCACGATGGCCTTCTATACAAAGGCTTTTGGAGACTTTGCCTCATGGCTGGAAGATCGGGCAGGCGAAGACATCGCCAACATCACCCGCAGCGACCTCGACCGCTACCGCAACCAGCTATTGGAGAGGATCACCGCCACCACCACCGCCAACAAGATGAAGGCTCTACGCTCGCTTTTCAGAGATGCCCACTTGCAAGGCTTCATATTGAGCGAGCCGACCGAGGGACTGAAGTTTGCCCGAAAGAACAAGGCTGGAACGGGACGGGCAGAGAAACGCCCTTTCACCTTGGAGGAAATCAGGATTCTACTGGCCGAGGCGCAAGGCGAATGGCGTTCCATGATGCTTTTCGGACTCTACACGGGGCAGCGTCTTGGAGACCTGGCAACGCTGCGTTGGCAGCAACTCGACCTTGTGCGCGGAGAGTATCGCACGCGGACGCGCAAGACAGGCCGCACGATCACCATTCCCCTAGCCGAGCCGCTGGCCGACCACATCGCCAGATTGCCAAGCCCCGACGATCCCGCCGCCTATGTTCACCCCGAGCTTGCCGCCATCTATGAAGTGAGTGGTGGCACCGTGAGCAATCAATTTGCCGCCTTGCTTGCCGATTGCGGCTTGCGACCTCGACAAGCCCACGTTAGCAAGGGCAAGGGACGGGATAGCGAGAGGGACAAGAACGCGCTGAGCTTTCATTGCCTTCGCGCTACCGCCGTGACCATGCTACACGAGGCGGGTATTCCCGCCGCCACCGTGCAAGAGTGGATCGGACACGACAGCGAGGAAGTTCACAAGGTTTACGTGAAGATCGGACGCGAACAGCTCCAACGTGCTTCCAGTGCACT
>JBNNED010000259.1:0-5296 GCA_050285825.1 Verrucomicrobiales bacterium
CCAGCCGACAAATTCCTTGATCCAGTCGGGGGCGTCAGCAGAGTTCGGGCGGGTTTTGCGCACGATGCTGACGGCGTAATCGTAAATGTGATCGGGAACCGGGACGCGGCGCACGAGTTTTTGGTAGTTGATGACTTCCTCGCCGGTGAGCAGCGGGCTGAGCTTGCCGGGGGCGAGGCCGGTGGTTTCCCGGGCGATACGTTTTTCTTCTTCGGCGCTGGGATAATCGACGTCGATGAGGAACATGAAGCGGTCGAGCTGCGCTTCGGGCAGCGGGTAGGTGCCTTCCTGCTCGACGGGGTTCTGGGTGGCGAGGACGAAGAAGGGGGCGTCGAGCTGGTAGGTCTTGCCGAGAACGGTGACGTGGCGCTCTTGCATCGCTTCGAGCATGGCGGATTGCGTCTTGGCGGGAGCGCGGTTGATTTCGTCGGCGAGGACGATGTTGGCGAAGACGGGGCCTTTGACGAACTGGAATTCCCGTTTTCCCCCGACGCCTGATTCCTGGATGATGTCGGTGCCGGAGATGTCGGCGGGCATGAGGTCGGGGGTGAACTGGATGCGGTTGAAGCTGAGATCGAGCGTTTCCGCGACGGAGGAGACGAGGAGGGTTTTGGCAAGTCCGGGCACCCCCATGAGGAGGCCGTGGCCGCGGGCGAAGAGACAAATCGCGAGCTCTTCGATGACTTGCTCCTGGCCGATGATGACTTTCCCCAGCTCCGCTTTCAGCTCGGCGTATTTTTTGCCGAGTTGGTCGATGGCGGCCACGTCGTCGGGTGGCAGAGTGGTGTCGGATTTGACGGGCGGGGTGGCGGAGCGGTCGGTTCCGGAGGTGGCGAAAGGATCGGTTTGGTCTTCCATGTTCTTGGGAATTTCTGGTTAAGCGGTCTCGGGGCTGTTTTCTGTTTCTAAAGACATCATGCAAAGATCTGGCTGGGGCGAAAGGGGAATTGCTCCGGAAGCCGTAAAATATTTCGGGCAGCTCAAGAGATTTCGTCGTAGTGAGACCGTCCGGGGAGAGCCCGGGGGGATTTTTTTAGAGAAAATGACGAATTTCGCTTGTCAGGGGGCTGGTATCTGATAAAGAACCCGTCCCCTTTTTGCGGACTCGCCGCCTGAAGGGAGAAAACCACACTGTCCACTTAGAAATTATGGCCCGCCTTTTTGGTATTGAAATCCCGAATGAGAAGCGCATCGAAGCTTCTCTTCCCTACATCTACGGAATTGGTCGCTCGACGGCGTCCCGCATTCTGGAGCACGCCGGTATTGATCCGAACGTCCGCACCGGTGAGATGAGCGAAGATCAGCTCGTCAAGCTTGCCACCGTGATTCAAAACGAGGGCCTGATTATCGAAGGTGACTTGCGTCGTGAGAAGCAAGCCGCTCTCAAGCGTCTTTCCTCCATCAACTGCAACCGGGGGATTCGCCACAAACGCGGGCTTCCCGTGCGTGGACAGCGCACCCGAACCAATGCCCGGACCCGTAAAGGTAAGCGTAAGACCGTGGGCGCCAAGAAGTAAGCAACTAACTTTCCAGACAAATGGCTGACGAAGAAATCAAAAACGAAGAAGTGGAGGAAAAAGCTCCCGAAGCGGCTGCTGAGCAAGCGGCTGAAGCGCCGGCTGCCGAAGAAGCAGCTCCCGCAGCAGAAGAAAAGGCCGAGGAGGCCCCTAAGGCTGAAGAGAAAAAGCGCGACATTTTCGCCGAGCTTCTCGGGGAAGAGCCCGCTGACAAAGTCAAGATCCACAAGGCGAAGAGCAATAAGAACGTCACCAAGGGCATTGTCCACGTGACCGCGACCTTCAACAACACTGTGGTGACCGTGACCGATCAAAAAGGCAACGCCATCGGCTGGTCGAGCGCTGGTAAAATGGGCTTCAAAGGCTCCCGGAAAAGCACCGCTTACGCTGCTCAGGTCGTCTCCCAGGATGCCTGCCGCCAGGCCATGAGCCACGGCTTGAAAGAAGCTGAAGTGCGGGTCAAAGGCCCCGGCTCCGGCCGTGAGTCCGCCGTCCGCGCCGTGCAGGGGGTGGGTGTCGACATCATCAGCATTCTTGATGTGACCCCGGTTCCGCACAACGGTTGCCGTCCGAAGAAAGCCCGTCGCGTCTAACCCTCCTTTTTGACCCTTAGCAGAAATTACAGATCATGGCACGTTACACCGGACCTAAAGATAAAATCAACCGCCGCTTCGGCGTGGCCCTTTTCGGCCCGTCCAAAGCCCTCGAACGCCGCAACTACCCACCGGGCCCACACGGAGTGCGCGCCGGTCGCCGGAAAAAATCCGAATACGCCATCGCCCTCGGCGAGAAGCAAAAGCTGAAGCTTTCCTACGGCGTTCTTGAAAAACAATTCCGTGGTTACTACGAAGAAGCCGCCCGCCGTCGTGGGGTCACCGGTGAGATCCTCATGCTCCTGCTTGAGACTCGTCTCGACAACGTGATCTACCGTCTCGGCCTCGGCAACACCCGCAACGCCGCCCGCCAGTTCGTCGGTCACGGCCACGTCCTGGTCAACGGCCAGAAAGTGGATGTGCCTTCTTACCAAGTGCGTCCCGGCGACAAGATCACCCTTTCCAAAAAGGCTTCCGCCCAGCAGCTTGCTCTGCGCATGAAAGACCTCACGCAGTCCATTCCCCTCAAAGAATGGCTCACCAGCGAAGGTGACGGCGAGAGCTTCGAAGCGACCGTGGCTCGCCTTCCCGAGAAGGACGAGATCGAGGAAGTGGCCAACGTTCAGCTGATCGTTGAGCTTTACTCCCGCTAATCGCTTCCCGATTCAAAGAACCCCGCCACGGACAGGGCGGGGTTTTTTTGTGCCCGGGTATCGGGGCTTACGCCAATGAGTGAAACGATACGGTATTAGGCCGGGCGGAGCCGGTAATGGAGGAAAAGTTCGCCGGTCTCGTGCGCTTGGTGGTCGAGGAGTTCGTAGCGGGCGGAGGCGGGGAGGAAGTCGCCGAGTGGTCCGGTCAGGGTGGGGGCTTCGCGACCGCCGAAGAGGCTGTGGGTGGCGAGAGTGAGGTGGAGCTCGTGGACGGGACGGAGTCGGAGGAGGCTGGCGATGAGTTGACCACCGCCTTCGCAGTGGAGTTGGCGGATGCCGATTTCCTTTTCGAGATGATTAAGGAACTCGGTGAGGCTCCGTTGATGGAGGGTGGCGGTGGGAAAGTTTTTTGGGGAGAGAGGCGTTTCCGGCGCGGTGGCGAGAAGGTGGATGGGGCCGCCGGGGGTGCGGAAGAGAGGGTGGGCGGGGTCGAAGTGGCCACTGCGGGAGGCGACGCAGCGCAGGGGCGGCGGGCGATTCTCACGTTGTTCCTCCGGGACGGTGAGGGTCATGCGGTCGCTTTTCAGGGTGCCGTGGCCGACGAGAAGGGCGTCGGCGCGGGTGCGCAGGCGGAGGAGTTGGTCGAGGTCCTCCGTGGAGGTGAAGCGGGCGGGGTGGGGGGGAGAGGTCGTGATTTTTCCGTCGGCGCTGAGGGCGAGGTTGAGGGAGATTCTCACGGTTTTGGTGATGGGTTTGACGGGGGAGCGGGCTAAAGTACCCGGAGGGCATTTCACCCGCGTTTCGGGATGGATGAGGTTTGCTGGAGGGGGGGGGAGCGGGCTAAAGCCCGCGTTCCGATGCGTTCCTTTATTTTTCGTAGAGGGCTTGGCAGGCTTTGATGTCGAGTTTGCCGGAGGCGAGGACCGGAATTTCTTTGACGGGGAAGATCTCGCGCGGGCACCAGAGGGAGGGGACGCCCTGGTCGAGAAGTTTGTAGCGGATGTCGAGGTTCTCCTGTTCGAGGGCGGGGCCGGCGATGGTAGAGAGGAGGACGATGGCTTCGCCTTTTTTCTCGTCGGGGACGCCGATCACGGCGATCTTACGTTCGCTTTCGGTGTCGAGTCCGAGGACTTGATTGATGGAGGCTTCGACGGACTCGTGGGGAACCATTTCACCGGCGATTTTCGAGAAGCGAGAGGTGCGGCCTTCGATGTAGAGCATGCCGTGGCTGTCCATGCGGCCGACGTCGCCCGTGCGGAACCAACCGTCTTTGAGGACTTGTTGACTGAGTTCTTCCTGGTTGAGGTAACCGGGGAAGATGTTGGCTCCTTTGAACCAGATCACGCCGGATTGGTCGAGAGGGGCTTCTTTTTCGGTGACGAGATTGGTGACTTTCACGGCGAGGCCGGGGAGGGGGGAGCCGACGGAGCCCAGGCTGCGGGTGGTGATGGCGGGTCGGTTCTCGTCACCGCTTGCTTCGGGGAGGTTGACGTTGGTGGCGGGAGAGGTTTCGGTGAGGCCGTAGCCTTCCATGGGGAGGATGCCGAATTTTTTCTCGAAGGACTGGGCGAGGCTGTCGGGGAGTTTTTCGGCTCCGGTAACAACGAGTTTGAGAGACTTGAGCTGTTCCGGCTCGATGCGCCGCATGTAGCCACGAAGGAAGGTCGGCGTGGCGAGGAGGAGGTCGACGCGGTGGGCTTCGATGAGTTCGGCGAGGCGTTTTGTTTCCAGCGGGCTGGGGTAGGTGACGAGGTCGAGCCCCTGGATGATGGGATACCAGAGGGTGACGGTGCAGCCGAAGGAGTGGAAGAGCGGGAGGGAGCCGAGGATGCTGGCGTTTTCCGGGAGGTCGAGCGGGCTGGCGAACTGGCAGACGTTGGCGAGGAGGTTCCGGTGGGTGAGGGGGACGCCTTTGGGGTCGCCGGAAGAGCCGGAGGTGAAGAGGAGGATGGCTTCGTCCTTGTCATGGCGTTTGCCCAGGCCGAGGACTTTGGTGAGGACGGAGGCGGGGAGGAGCTTGGCGGCGATGGCCCATTTGATGATGCTTTTTTTGATCTGGGGGAGGACGCGTTCGATGAAGATGAGCTCGCGATTGGGTGGCCAGGGGAAGTTGGGGACTTTGCGGACGAAGGGGTCGGCGGTGATGAATTTGTCAATCTCGGCCTGGCGGATGCAGGAGCGGACGGCTTCCTGGGAGGAGGTGAAGTTGAGGTTGACGGGGATTTTGTTGGCGAAGAGGACGGCGAGGTTGGCGATCATGCCGCCTTTGCCGGGGGGGAGGATGATGCCGACGCGTTGTTTTTTGGTCTGTTTTTTGATTTCTTTGGCGAGGGCGAGAGCCACGCCGAGGAGCTTGCCGAAGGGGAGTTCGGAGTCGTCGGTGCCATCGAAGAGGGCGTTGTCGCTGTTGCGTTTGAGGCCGTAGAGGAGGGCGACAGGCAGGGAGCTGGTGAGGAAACTGCGCTCGCTGAAGCTTTCTTCGGCAGCGGCGAGGAGAGACTGGCGGTAGCGGGCGACCGAGGAGTCGGTGGCT
>JBNNED010000260.1:0-2820 GCA_050285825.1 Verrucomicrobiales bacterium
CGTGCAGCCCGTGAAGGCCGTGGCGCACTGTCCGCCCTCAATGAGGTTCTCCCGCACGGTGACGCGGCGCGCCTCCCAGGTTGCTCCCGGCGGGCGAAAATAAGCCTCTCCCGTCGATCCCCCCACCTGAATCGGGCGCGGTCCCGCATCAATGAGTCGGCATTTCTCCAGGATGATGTCCTCGCAACCACCTTTGAACTGCGGTCCGGTGTGCTGGGAAAACCCGCTCTTTCCGCGCATCTCACACTCGCTGATCCGCACCTCCCGGCAGCCCACGAGATCGATGGCCTGCCCGCCCCAGCCGCTGATCTGGCAGTGCCGGATGGCTAATTTTTGCAAGCCGGAGCACTTGATGGCATCGAAATTCCCGTCCGGTCCGATGTCCTCGATATTCAGGTGCTCCAGCGTGATTCCCGCCACGGGTGAAGTCATCTTCCCGCCATCATCGAGGTTCACGCCATTGTGTTTCATCCCGCGGATGTGGAGGTGGCGGAGGGTCAGACCCGGCGTGCGGATGAAATGCCAGCCCACGTTCCCGCCCGTAAAAAGCGGGGGATTTTTGGCGTCCATCCCCTCGATTGTCAAAGCGGCGAGCTCCCGGACTTGTTGGCCTCCGGGATAGGTGCCGGGGGCGATTTTCAAGGTGTCGTTCGCTTGCAAAAGCGGGAGCGTCCGTCGCAGCTCAGCTGGCGAGTCGACCTCGTAAACGGCCGCCGGGAGCGCCATGCTTAGGAAAGCCAGGATGAGAAAAACAAAGTAAGGCATCCCTCTTCCTACGCGGCGAGTGCGCCCCGATTTTCAGCGATAGCGAGCACCTCAACGGCGGCGGGTGAGGAGAGGCAGGGCGGTGAGGAGGAGGGCGAGGGTGCCGGGCTCTGGGACGACGGCGGCAGTGAGTTAGGCGTCGGAAAAGCTTTGGTCGGCAGAGCCGAAGGCGAAGGCATCGATGCGGAGACCGTCCTCGCGAGCCCCGATCCAGAATTCATGGGTGCCAGCGGAATCGACGGTGAGGGCCGATCCGTCTTCTCCTCCGGTGGCAGTGTAGGTGGAGAGGTTGATCCAGGCGTATTGATCGGTGCCGACGCCTTCGGGATCACGATAGAGGTCATTCATGGTGGCCCAGCCGATGGGAGTGCCGTCATTCGTGGGATCAGGAGTGCCGAACTCACGGGCGTAGAAAAAGCTGTCGTTGGAGGCACCATTGGGTGATTCGACGAGGAGTCTCGCGTAGAGATGGTAGGTTCCTGCTTCGCTAAAGAAGATGTTGTATTGGGCGGTGCGGTTGGCGTTACCCGGGGTGGTGCCTCCGCCATCGCTTTCGATAGTGATGTAAGAACCACCGAGGGCGGCGGGGTCGCTCAGGGCGGGGTCGAAATCGGCACCGAGGGTGGCGGTCACCGTGGTGGTGACGGAAGAGCCGTCTGCCGCGTTGAAGCCGATGAGGGCAGCTGGGCTGTTGGCGGCGAGGAGGAACAGGGTAAGGCCGGAGAGGAATTTCATAGGAAACAAACCTAGCAGAGAGTCGCTCGGGCTGTCGAGTCGAAAATGCCGGGGAAAGTCTGCGTTCAGGGGATGATCTCGGCGGGTTTGGGGATGAGATTGCCGTAGCGGTGGGTGCAGTGGCTGATGGACTGTTCGCGGTGGTGGAAGCGCAGTTCGTGGCGGGCGTTGGCGAGGACGGGGTGGTCGATGAGCTGGAGGTTGGCGGCGTTGGCGGCGCGGCGGAGTTCGTTGCCGGCTCCGGGCGCGCGCAGGCTTTGCGGGCGGGGGGAGAGGCCGCTGCGGAGGCGCTGGGCGAGGGTGGCTTCGTCTTCTTTGACGCAGGCGTAGCCGAGTTGGCGCAGCCAGGGGCGCTCGCGGGCATCGGAGAAGCTGAGTTGGCCGCCGGTGTGGGCGCTGGCGAGGAGGAGAATGGCGATGTCGTTGTCACTGAGTCGCTCGCTCCGGACGAGGAGGTGGCGCAGGGGGCGGTAGCGGAAGTGGTTGTCCTCGCCGTGGAGTCCGGAGGGGTCGTGCTCGATACCGAATTCGCGGCGGAGCCAGTGGGTTTGGCTGCGGGCGGCGGCGCTGAGGGTTTTTTCGTCGAAATGGCCAAGATCAAGGAGTTGGTCGAGGAGTCTGCGGGCGGCCTCGGTGAGGTCGAAGCCGATTTTCGGGAGCTCGTCCTGTCGCCAGGTTCCGAAGATCGAGACGTAGTTCGGGCCACCGGCTTTCGCGCCGGGACCGAAGCAGGAGTGTTTCCAGCCGCCGAAGGGTTGGCGGCGGACGATCGCGCCAGTGATGGGGCGGTTGAGGTAGGCGTTGCCGACTTCCACACGGTCGCGCCAGTGGGCGATTTCGCGTTCGTCCAGACTGTGGAGTCCGCCGGTGAGGCCGAACTCGCTGTCGTTTTGGATTTCGATGGCGTGATCGAGGGAATCGACGCGGATGAGGCCGAGAACGGGGCCGAAACACTCGCTGCGGTGGAACCAGGAGCCGGGCTTGACGCCGAGGCGAATGCCAGGCGTCCAGAGTTGGGGATTGTCGCCAATCTGCCGGGGCTGGAGGAGCCATTCTTCGCCTTCGTCCAGGCGGGTGAGGCCGCGCGTCAGGGTCTCGTTCGGCGGTACGGTGACGGGCGTGACGACGGAGGCGAGGTCGTGGGCGGGGCCGACGGGAAGGGACGCGGCGGCGTCGCGGAGTTGGCGCTGGAAGGTCGGGCTGTCGTAGAGATCGGCCTCGACGAGGGCGAGGGAGGCGGCAGAGCATTTCTGGCCGGCGTGGCGGAAGGCGGAGTGGACGAGGTCTTTGATGGCGAGCTCGTGGTCGGCGGCGTTGGTG
>JBNNED010000261.1:0-3941 GCA_050285825.1 Verrucomicrobiales bacterium
ACCTCGTCAACAGCCTCCAGGCCGCCCATCCCACCACCGGCCTGCCCGTCCCCTTCTCCTTCCGCACCCGCACCCGACGCGAACGAGGCAACTGAACAATCAGCTCATCCGAAATTTCTAAAACGGGCTTTGCTTTTCCCCCCCTCACGATAAAATCCCCGACTCTATGGCGAAACAGGCATTAGGCAAAGGACTCGGCGCACTCATCAAAAGCAAACATGATGACGACGCCTCCCGCATGCGCCCCGGTGAAGCGGTCATCAAAACCCCCATCGACAAACTCACCCCCTCTCCTCTCCAGCCCCGCGGCCGCTTCAACGAGGAATACCTCAGCGAGCTCATGGAGTCGATCCGCCAACACGGCGTGATCCAGCCCCTCATCGCCCGTCGCGTGGGCGACAAACTCGAACTCATCGCCGGTGAACGCCGCTGGCGCGCTTCCAAGAAACTCGGCCTCGCCGAAGTCCCCGTCATCGAGCGCGAGGCCAGCGATCAGGAAGTCCTCGAAATGGCCCTCATCGAGAACCTCCAGCGCCAGGATCTCGACCCCATCGAAGAAGCCACTGGCTACGTCCGCCTCGCCAAAGAGTTCGCCATGAAACAGGACGAAATCGCCAATCGCGTCGGAAAATCCCGCGCCAGCGTGGCCAACGCCATGCGCCTCCTCGAACTCGCCGAACCCGTCCGCAAATACGTCGCCGAACGCCAACTGAGCGTCGGTCACGCCAAAGCCCTTCTCGGTATCAAAGACAAAGCCGAACAAGCGGCCGCCACCGAGCACGTCCTCAAAAAAGGCTTCAACGTCCGCGCCACCGAGAAATTCGTTAAACAATACAACGAAGAAGGAGGCCTCAAGCCCGTCAAACCCGGCACCGGCTCCGCCAAAGGCGGCAGCAGCCAGCCCGAGCTTTCCGCCCACCTCGGCCAGATTCAGAACAAACTGCGTGAGCAATTTGCCACCCACGTCACCCTCGTTCACCACCCGAAAAAAGGCAAAATCGAGCTCGAATACTACGGAGAAGACGACCTCCAGCGCCTCCTCGACCTCCTCGGCTTCGAAATGGACTAAGTCGTCCGCCCCGCCCGCCCTCAACCCGCGACCCATGCGCTTTTTCACCACTTCCTTCCCGCTTCTCACCCTCCTCCTCACCCTCCTCATTCCCGCCTGTAAGGAAAAACCACCCGTCCAGCCGGTCGAAAAAGTCGCCCCGACTCCCGCCCTTTCCTTTTCCGGAGAAAAAGCCTTCGCCCACCTCGAAAAACTGACCTCCTTCGGCCCCCGGCCCAGCGAATCGGCAGGCTACGAAAAATCCCTCGCCTACCTCGAATCCGAACTGGCCACTCTCGGCTGGAAAACCGTCCGCCAAAGCTTTTCCGCGCAAACACCCGTCGGCCCCGTCACCTTCACCAACCTTCTCGCTCGCTACGCCCCGGACTCCGCGCCCGACTGGACGCGCTCGACCGCCTTCGTCGTCGGCTCCCATCTCGACAGCAAACGCTACGCCGACATCCGCTTCCTCGGCGTCAACGACAGCGGCTCGTCCACCGCCGTCCTGCTCGAAATGGCCCGCGTCCTCACCAGCCAAAAGCACCTCGCCAGCCAGGTCGAACTCGTCTTTTTCGATGGCGAAGAAGCGATGCTGACCAACATCACCCCCCAGGACGGCCTCTACGGCTCAAAAGAATACGCCCGCCAGCTCCTCAGTCGGCGGAACCGGCCCCGCGCCGCTCTCGTCCTCGACCTCGTCGGTGATCCTTCCGTCCCCTTCCTCCTCTCTCCCGAGTCGCCCCGCCCCCTCCTCGAAGCCGCCCGCCGCGTCATCCTCGACCAAAAACTCGGCGCACGCTTCGCCATCTCGCAGACCCGCATCATCGACGACCACCTGCCACTCAGCCAGATCGCCGGCCTCGACAGCCTCCTCATCATTGGCGACTTCAACCGCATGCCTTATTGGCACACCAAAAACGACACCCTCGAAAACGTCGCTCCCGCCCCCCTCGCCGAATCCGGTCGCGTCGCCCTCGGCCTCCTCCGCCTCCTCGCCCGCTAAGGTTCAACATGGCATGGACGTCCCGTCCATCGCTCCCTCCCACTGAACGTCTCCGTTCAAGAGAGCACGGCACAAAAAAACCCGCCGTCCTCAGACCACGGGCTTGATCGATCAGTGTGTGGGCTTCAGCCCTGCCACGTTCCTCAATGCGCGCGGCAAAACTCCTCAAAGCGACTCACGCCTTCGTTCAGGACATCCAGCGTCGTGCAGTAGCTCAGGCGCACCGACATATCGTGACCAAAGGCCACGCCCGGCACGGCCGCGACTTTATAGCGGGTGAGCAACTTGTCGCAGAGATTGACCGACTTGAGACCCAGCTCCGTGCAGTTCACGAAGAAGTAGAAGGCGCCACGCGGCTCGACCACGCTGACATTGGGAATGGCTTTCAAGCGGCCCAGAAGGAACTGGCGACGGACATCGTATTCACCGCGCAGGTTTTCCACAAAGTCGCTCTTCTCGGTCAAAGCCGCCAACGCGCCATACTGCGCGAAGGTCGTGCAGTTCGAGCTGAGGTGCCCTTGAATCGAAGAAATGGCCGCGGCCGTCTCGGGAGGAGCCGCGGTGTAGCCCACGCGCCAACCGGTCATGGAGTAAGCCTTGGAAAAGCCGTTCACCGTGATCGTCAGATTGTAAGCTTCTTCGCTCAGCGAGGCCACGCTGACGTGCTCGGCATCGCCATAGACGAGGTTCTCATAAATCTCATCCGCCAGAATCGTAATGTCTTCGTAAGAAGCGACTTCCACGATCCCCTCAAGCTCTTCCCGGGTGTAAACGGAACCCGTCGGGTTGCCCGGTGTGTTGAGAATGATCATCTTCGTCCGCGGCGTCATCGCGGCTTCGAATTCCTCCGCCGTGATCTTCCACTTGTTGCTCTCCTTCGTTTCCACGAAGACGGGAATCCCGCCCGCGAGACGCACCATTTCGGGGTAGCTCACCCAGTAAGGCGAGGGAATGACGACCTCGTCGCCCTCTTCCACCACGGCGAGAATGGCGTTGAAACACGCCTGCTTCGCTCCGGAGCTCACGCAAATCTGCTTCGCCTCGTAATCGACTTTGTTCTCATTTTTGTATTTCGCCGCGATCGCTTCCCGCAGCTCGGGAATCCCCGCCGCCGGCGTGTACTTCGTTTTTCCCTCCTGCAGGGCCTGCATGGCCGCCTGCTTGATGAAATCCGGAGTGTCCATGTCCGGCTCGCCGCCGGCTAATCCATAAACTTCCTCGCCCGCCGCGCGCATGGCTTTGGCTTGGTTGGTCACCGAGAGCGTGAGTGAGGGGCTGACTTGTTTGATCCGATTTGAGAGTTCCATGTGCCGTGTTTTTGCCGTGATAATAAGTTCCGCACCACATCACGGGCGGAAAGATTACTATCGTGTCCGGCGAGGGACCCATCAGCCCGTGAGGAGCGGGAAACGTTCTGCACCTGACCGCCCCCGGATGCAAGAGAAATGCCGAGCGGAAGCTAAAAAAATCTTTCCGTAAAATCCCCCCGATCATCCTTGCCCCCCGCCCCCGACCCGCTACTCTCCCCCCATATGAAAGCCACTGATTTTCTGACTGACATGTTCGGCCTCGAAGGCAAAACCGCCGTCGTCATCGGCGGAACGGGCGAACTCTGCTCACACATGGCCCTCGGCCTCGCCGGCGCCGGCGCCGAAGTCGTCCTCGTCGGGCGCAACGAAGAAAAAGCCGCTCCGAAGCTCGAAAAAATCAAGGAAATGGGCGGCAAAGGCTACTTCGTCTCAGCCGACGCCGGAGATCGCACCTCGCTCAACGAACTCCTCAACACCGTCATCGAGCTCTCCGGTCGCACCGACATCCTCGTCAATGGCGCGGGCATCAACTCGCCCACCCCCGCCCTCGAAATCACCGACGAGGAATTCCACCGCATCC
>JBNNED010000262.1:0-3522 GCA_050285825.1 Verrucomicrobiales bacterium
TGCCAAGCTGGAGCTTGGCGTTCCATTCTGGCGTTCCTTTAGTGGCGGCGGGCGCGTTGTTTGAGGAGGCGGTGGAGGGCGGGGAGGTAGTCTCCGGTGGTGGGGACTTCGAGGTGGTCGACGGCGTTTTTTTTAAAGAAGGCCCGCAGGCCCTCCCGGTAACGGCGGGAGAGCTTTTGGTAGCCCATGCGCACGTTGGGGTTCGAGGTGTTGAGGTCGATGAGGTGGCCGCTCTCGGCATCGCGCAGGAGGACGCGCCCGGCGTCGGGGAGGTCCTTCTCTACGGGGTCGATGGTCTGGAGGGCGATGAGCTCGTGCTGCCGGGCGAGGGTGGAGAGAGGTTTCTCAAAGCCCCAGTCGATGAAGTCGGAAATGAGGAAAACGAGGCTGCGCCGGGGCAGGGTGCGGTGGAGGAAGCGCGCGGCGGTGGCGAGGGAAGTGGGCTGGCCGGCGGAGGGGGTGGCGAGGGTCTCGCGCAGGAGGCGCAGGATGTGGGCGGGGCCTTTTTTGGGAGGGAGGTAAAGGAGGGGCTCTCCGGAGAAGAGGAGGAGGCCGGTCTTGTCTCCGTTATGGCTGGCGGAAAAGCCGAGCAGGGCGGCGAGCTCGGCGGCGAGTTCTCGCTTCGTTTTCTCCGCGCTGCCGTAGTCCGCGGAGGCGGAAAGATCGAGGGCGAGGATGACGGTGAGCTCCCGTTCCTCGCGGAATTGCCGGATGTGCGGGCTGTCGAAGCGGGCGGAGACGTTCCAGTCGATAAAGCGCGGGTCATCGCCGGCTTGATACGGGCGGAAGTCGTCGAAGTCCAAGCCCTGGCCTTTAAAGGACGAGTGATACTCGCCGGAGAGACTCTCGCTGACGAGTCGCCGGGCGCGGATCTCCAAGCGGCGCACGCGTTTGAGAAGCTCGTCGATCGATGCGGCCATGGCTCAGGTGGCGGGGGCGAGGCGTTGCAGGAGAAGGGCCAGCAGGGAGAAGGCGAAGAAGGCGAGGTAGAGCACTCCGGCCTGCGTCGGCGCGAGCATCTGCTTGGTGATGAAGGGGTAGAGCAGCAGAAGGGCGGCGGTGGCATCGACCAGCGGGATGGCGGCAAGGGCGCGGGAGACGAAGGCTCCGATGTCCCGCTCTTTCCCGAAGAGGTGGATGAGGAGGAAGAGAGTCACGGCGAGCGGGGAGATGGCGAGGAGGACTTGCCAGACGCTGGAGGCGGGAGCGAGCAGGGCCGTGCCGGTGATGAGGGGGAGGATGAAGAGGGCGATCAGACCGGGCGCGGGCTTGAAGTCCCCGCTCAGCCTCCGGGATTCATGCCGCGCGAAGAGGGAGATGCCGAGGATGTAGGCGGCGAGACCCAGCATGAGAACGGGCAGGAGCCAGGGCGCGGGCAGCTCTTTCTGGAAGCTCAGGAAGCGCTGGAAGACGGGCCAGGGTGTGAGCGCGAAGAGGGCGAAGGGGTAGAGAAGGGCTCTCGCTCCGGCCATGAAGGCAAAGCTCCACGGGCTCACCTTATGCCAGTGGGTGTAGGCGAGGATGCAGAGGACGATGCCGAGAGCCAGCAGGGCGGCGGCGTTACTGAGCGCGGCGGAGAGGGCGAGGCCGCCCCCGAGGAAGAGCAGGGCGAGGCCGAGCAGGAGCCCGCGCGGGAAACGACCGGCCGGGATCGGGCGCTCCGGCTTATGCGCCCGGTCGAAGTCCGCATCCTTCCAATCGTTCAGGAAACAGCCGCCGAGGTAGAGGCAGGAGGCGGGCAGGACGAGGGCGAGGAGCGTGATGAGCGGGTGGGCGCCGCGCCAGGCCGCGGGATCGGCCAGGGGAGGCAGGGAAAAGGCTTGGTCGATGCCGGGTTGGTGCAGCTTGGCGGCCCAGCCGAGGAGAAAGCCGAGGAGGATGTTTGACCAGACGGTGGGTAAGTTCGCGAAGCGACTGGCGGCGAGGAGATCGATGATCCGTTGTTTCATGAGGCGGCGGAAGTTCGGGGCACGGATTCAGCGGGCGGCGGGGCGCTCGACGGCTTTGCGCGGGCGGAAGGGGGCGCGGAAGGCCTCGGGGAAGTCATAGAGCTCGGCGAAGTCCTTCTTGCTGTCGGATTCCTCCTTGTTGAAGACGCCTTCGTCGATGAGGCGGAAGACGATCTCGCCGATGTCCGCACACTTCCTGAATCCCCAGAGATCAAGCAGGGTGGCGGCCATGGGGCCATACTCCTGCAGGGCGTGGTCCCGGAAGCCGATGACGAGCTCCGGCCCGGTGAGGTGGCTTTTCTTGCCCCCGTTCTTTTCCGCGACGCGCTTGGCGGTGTAGTCCAGGGTGTCTTTAATGAGGTAATACGCTTCCGGCTGGTAGCGCTCGTCTTTGTGAAGGGCGCGCCCCACCGCGAGGTCGAATTTCGTCGCTGGCATGCCGCCAGTGTAGAGTCGGGACGCGGAGGGGGGAAGAGGGAATTTTAGAAGCTCCCGTCCTTACTCACTGCCGCGCAGGTGGGGGTTTTCTCCGCCGCTGCCGGGGCGGCTCCCGCCGGTTTGCTCTTCATCGTCCTTGTCTCCGGTGACTTCGCGGGTGGGCAGGGGCGCTTCTTCCTCGCTGCGGGGCGCGAGTTGCTCGCCCATGGTCTCAAGCCAGTGGACGAGGAAGAACTTTTTCTCGTTGGTCAGGAAGTGCTCGCTGCGTCCGAGGATGGGGCGCAGGGAGGTGGACATTTGCAGGGTGACGAGGAGGAAGATGAGCCCCCAGATATTCAGCGGAGCCGTGCTGTGCTTGCCACTGGCCTTGAGCATTTTCACAAGGAATCCGGCCCCGAAGCTGTAGGCGATGAGCCAGGACATGAGGACGAGGAAGCCCATGAAGCCCAGCGAGTCGGTGCTTTGGGCAAAGACCCGGAGGACGGGGGCGAAGCCGATGAGGATGGCACCGGTCAGAGCCAGCATGGCACAGAGCCCGCGGGCGAGCTGGAGGAAGCCGAGGCGGGTGCCCGTCAGCGCGGTGAAGATGTATAGGCTGGGCAGGCAGATCAGGGCGGCGAGGAGAAGGCCGGTGACGAGCTTGAGCGGGGCGGCCCAGAGCTGCTCGTGCATGGCGAAGGTGCCGAGGGTGAGCCCGAAGACGGCGAGGCTGAGCGCGGCGAGGGCGAGGAGTTTCCCGCTGAGCGCCCCGGCGGCCCCCTCTCCGGTGAAGCTGGCGATGAGGGCTCCGGGTTTCTTGAGCAGGTTCTCGAAAAGTCCCGCCCAGCCGATGTCGGCGGAGAGCGGCGGGGGGCTATCGGCTGGAGGCGGGGTGGGGTTTTTCACGCTGTCACCGCTGGGTGGCAGGGGCGGGGTCTTGGGGTCTTCGGGGTTCATGGTTCAGTTGCTTTTACGAGGTTTGAGGAATGAGAAGAGAGGGCGGAGGATGAGGGCGAGCGCGATGACAATGAGCGCCAGCACGGGAAGGGTGGCGGGGCCGGTGATCCGGTCGAGACTGCGCCAGACGGCTTCATAAAATGTCCCCCGCATGGGGTCCGGGCGCAGGAAGGCGATCTCAAGGTGCCGCCACGCTGAA
>JBNNED010000263.1:0-3961 GCA_050285825.1 Verrucomicrobiales bacterium
ATGGCGACGAGGATTTTTCCGAGGGCGTAGAGCGCGGCAGCGGTGCCCACGACGCGGAAGATCATCATCGACCAGGTGTAAAAATGGAGAGCGCCCTTGCCGAAGCGCAGCTTGACGTATTCCGCGGGCGTCTCCACGCCCATTCCCTTCCAGCGCGCCGCGACGAAGTAGCCGACGAGCAGCGCGGCCACGCCATACATGAGGTTGATCGAGACCGCGACGAGCCCGGAGGAAAAGGCGATACTGCCCCAGACGACAAAGGTGTTGGCGGAAAACATCGTCATGAAGCCGCTCAGGCCGCTCGCCCACCAAGGCGAGGTCCCACCCGCCCCGAAGAGATCGGAGGAGTTCTTGACCAAACGGCCCAAAAAAACGCCCAGAAACACCGTTCCAAGCAAATAAATGAGGAGGACTGACCAATCGGCGGGATGCATAGACAAAGAAATCGCCACACCAAGCAAGATAACGCTTCGTGGCGGCGGACAAGGTTTTAGCGAAAGACGGCAGGAGACGCAAGGTCAATCTTGCGCGAAACCGCAAAAACCTTTCAACATTAGTCAGCTCACAATCAATACTCGTCTTCTTCTTTCAGACTGTTTCGGTGAATCCAGACACTCTGGACGAGGCCGAGAAGGAACATACAAATGAGGACGAAGGTCCCGGAGTAACTGATGAGCGGGAGCGGAATACCGGTGATCGGCATAAGCAGAATACACATCCCGATGTTCTCAAACATGTGGGCGAAAAAGAGGGCCACGACCCCGCCCACAATGATCCGGCCTGCGACATCCCGACTGTAAAAGGCGATGAAAAGGCATTGGATGAGGAGGAGCGCGAAGCCCGTGATGAGGAGAAGCCCGCCCCGGAAGCCCTGTTCCTCGGCGATGACGGCGTAAATGTAGTCGTTATGGGCCGTGTTTTTCGGGATGTAACCCTTGGCGTGGAGTGAGCCGAGCTCTTCCTTGGCATTCCAGCCGACTCCCTTCCAGCCGGCTTTGCCCACCGCGGTCGACGACCAGTAAGCCCCCCACGTTTCGTCGCTTTTCTCGACTTTTCCGTCTTTCAGCGACTGCAGATAAGTCTCGATCCGCGCCGTCCCCCGTTCGGAGGCCTGCGGGAGCACCGCGTAGTAGGCGATCGGGACCAAGCCCGTGACCATGGCGGCAATGAAGATGAGATAACGCCAGGGAATCCCCGTCACGAGAATGGTCACCGCCGCCACCGGACCCCAGACGAGCGCAGACCCCATATCGCCCATTTTCACGACGAGCAGGAAGGGGATGGCGGTGAGAACGGTGATGAGCGAGACCCGAAAGAAGGGTTGGCGGAAAAAACGGTGCCACTGACCCAGGACTTGCGTCAGACTGGCCATGGCGATGATCCCCGCCGTGATCATGGCCGGAGCGGGTTGGAAGAGAAATCCGCCGAAACTCAGCTGGTGAACTTCGTTCCCATTCACCATCGCGAGCACGGTCAAGGCCAGCCCGACGAGGTAGGCGGGGACGCCGAGCCACTTCACCCAGCGGTAATCGACGAGAGCCACCGTAAAATAGACCAAACTCCCGACGAGAACCCACTTTTTCTGCAATTCCGCGTAGAGAGCGCCGCCTCCGTCGAGGTGACGCGCCGCGCTTTCGATGGCGAAAAACCCGAAGACCAGCAAGCCGTACATGGCAAAAACCAGCACCCAGTTCATGCCGAGGATTTTACGGAAAAGAGGAGTCATGCGATTGCGGGAGCGCCGAAATTAGGCGGATCGGAGGGGAAAGTCGAGACTCAGCCGCCGCCCTCTTGCAAAAAACCGGTGAGCGGACTCGTCGCCGAGGCTTTTTCCTCCGCCTCCGGCAGACCGAGAAGGTAGGCTTCCCGTCCGGCGCGCACCGCCAGCTCGAAGGCCCGCCCCATGCGCACGGGGTCGGAAGCCACGGCAATCGCGGTGTTGACGAGGACGGCGTCGGCTCCCATTTCCAAAGCTTCCGCCGCGTGACTCGGTGCGCCCAGCCCGGCATCGACGACG
The DNA here is from genome assembly GCA_050285825.1 of Verrucomicrobiales bacterium. Classification (GTDB taxonomy): domain Bacteria; phylum Verrucomicrobiota; class Verrucomicrobiia; order Verrucomicrobiales; family Akkermansiaceae; genus SW10. The sequence continues at coordinate 2,018 of JBNNED010000263.1, forward strand.
ACGGGAACTTCGGCCTGATCGATGATGATGCGGATTTGATCGCGCGTGGCGAGACCCCGATTCGAGCCGATGGGAGCGCCCAGGGGCATGACTGTGGCCGCACCGACCTCTTGCAGGCGCTTGGCCAGCACGGGATCGGCATTGATGTAAGGCAGGACGGTGAACCCTTCCGCCGCCAGCACTTCCGTGGCCTTCAGCGTCTCGATGGGATCGGGCAGAAGATAGGTCGGATCGGGATGAATCTCCAACTTCACCCACTTCGGCAAGCCCGCCGCGGCCGCCAGTCGCGCCAGTCGCACGGCCTCCTCCGCGCCCATCGCGCCGCTCGTATTGGGCAGAATCAGGTATTTTTCGCCGTCAATGAACTCGAGAATGTTCGCAAAGGGGTCGCCCGCGCCACTCAAATCGGCGCGGCGCAAGGCCACGGTGACAATCTCTGTCCCGGAAGCGGCGAGGGAGTCGCGCATGAGCTCCGGCGAAGCGTATTTTCCCGTGCCCAGCATCAAGCGGGAGGAAAACGACCGCCCCGCGATCTGCAATTGGTCCGTCATGATCGAAAATCAGCTCGAAATTCCACCGCCTCAGGCCGGGATCAAGTCCGCCACGGCCTCCCGTTCCTCGGACAACTCGGCCACGCTGGCATCGACTTTCTCACGCGAGAAGGCATCGAGTTCCACCCCTTGAACGACTTCCCAGTTTCGGCCATCGGTGCGAATCGGCATGGAAGCGATCAAGCCCTCGGGAATGCCGTAGGACCCGTCCGAACACACCGCCACGCTTGTCCAATCACCTTCCGGCGTCGGCGTGGTCAGGGAGCGCACGGTATCAACCACTCCGTTGGCCGCCGAAGCCGCCGAGGAAGCGCCGCGCGCCTGGATGATCTCGGCTCCCCGCTGCTGCACCTTGCGGATGAACTCGCCTTCGAGCCAGGCGCGGTCGGAAATGACCTCCGTGACCGCTTTCCCGCCGATTTTGGCATTCGTGAAGTCGGGATACTGCGTCGCCGAGTGATTCCCCCAAATGCAAAGATTGCTCACCTCGCTCACATGCACCCCGGCCTTCGCCGCGAGCTGGCTTTTCGCGCGATTTTCGTCCAGACGCGTCATGGCGAAGAAATTGCGCTTGGGCAGACCTCCCGCATTGTTCATCGCGATGAGGCAATTGGTGTTACAGGGATTTCCCACCACGAGGGTCTTCACGTCCGGAGCGGCATTGGCCCCGATGGCTTCGCCCTGACCGGTGAAAATCTTCCCGTTGATGCCGAGCAAATCCTTGCGCTCCATCCCGGCTTTGCGCGGCACGGAACCCACGAGCAAGGCCCAGTCAGTGCCGCAAAATCCTTCCGCCAAATCACTCGTCGGGACAATGTCCTGCAAGAGCGGGAAAGCGCAGTCGTCGAGTTCCATGACCGTGCCTTCCAGCGCTTTCATGCCCGGCTCGATCTCGATCAAGCGGAGATTCACCGGCTGATCCGGCCCGAACATCGCCCCCGAGGCAATCCGAAAAAGCAGCGCGTAGCCGATCTGACCCGCCGCGCCCGTCACTGAAACTGTTATCACGTCCTTCATCACTGCCTTTTAACTACCCCCCCCTCCCCCCGAGGTCAACGATTCCCTTCTCTTTCTTCCAAAATCGCGATTGTGGTATGATGACCCACAGGCCGGAAGCCGAGGAAGGTAGGCATCCCGCCCTGCGAGTCACAAATCACAAATCGCCATTTCCCAAGTGGCCGGAAATTTGCTTACTTATCCAAAATGAACGTCCTCATCGCCATCGATAAATTCAAAGGCTCCCTCAGCGCCCGCCAAGCTGCCGAAGCCATCACCCGCGGACTCCCCGCAGGCACCCAGACCGACCTCTGCCCCATCGCTGATGGTGGCGAAGGCTTCGCCGAAACGATGAAGGAAGCGCTCGGCGGCGAGTGGGTCGAAATCGATGCCGCCG
>JBNNED010000264.1:0-3441 GCA_050285825.1 Verrucomicrobiales bacterium
CAAACCGCCACCTACCTCCGCACCGGCACCCCCCTCCACCACCTCAAACTCCACGGCGCCCTCTACCACCTTAGCGAGACCGACCCCGCCATCCGCGCCGCCCTCCTCACCTTCCTCCAAAACACCCCCACCACCCTCATCTGCCTCGCCGGTGGCCAAGTCGCCCAAGCCGCCACCCACCTCAAACTCCCCATCCTCCAGGAAGCCTTCCTCGACCGCCACTACCAGCCCGACGGCCAACTCCTCCCCCGCACCCACCCGGAAGCCCTCATCCACCACCTCCCCACCCTCACCGAGCGCCTCCGCGCCTGGCAACACGCCCAGCCCATCCCCGCCATCGACGGCACCCCCCTCCACCTCCACCCCGACACCCTCTGCGTCCATTCAGACTCCCCCGACGCCCCCACCCTCCTCCGCCACGCCACCCAGCTTCTCGCCTGAGCCCCACTCGAAAAACCCAAGCACCAAAAACTCAAAAACCAAAGAAACTCTCGCCCTCAAAGTCCCCATCCCCAAAGCGAGCTAAAGCTCGCGTTCCCATTTTTTGCATTCCTCGAAAAATAGCGAATACGCCCTTTTAAACTTAAAACCCCGCCCGTCTTTCTCCAACATCTCCTTGTGAGCGAACTTTTTTCCACCTCCGGCGAGCCCGGGCCCACGCCCCCGCCCTCCGCGAGTGGCACCGAGCCCCTCGCCGCGCGCATGAGGCCGCGCAGCCTTGATGAGATCGCCGGCCAGCAACACATTCTCGCCCCGGGAAAGCTCCTGCGCCGCGCCATCGAGGCCGACCGCTTCACCTCACTCATCCTCTACGGCCCGCCGGGCACCGGCAAGACGACCCTCGCCACCGTCATCGCCCGCAGCACCGGCTCACGCTTCGAAAGCCTCAACGGCGTCGAGTCCAATGTGGCCGAAATCCGCGCCAAGATCGAAGCCGCCTCCGGCTACCAGAAACTCCGCGGGCAAACGACTATTCTTTTCATCGATGAGATCCATCGTTTTAACAAAGCGCAGCAGGATGTCCTCCTCCCCCATCTCGAACGCGGCACCGTGCGCTTCATCGGGGCCACCACGCACAATCCCTACTTCTACGTCAACTCGCCCCTCGTCTCCCGCTCCCAGATCTTTCAACTGGAACCTCTCGACAGCCCCGACATCCTCACCCTCCTGGAGCGTGCCCTGCGTGATCCCGAGCGCGGCTTCGGACAGCTTCCTGTCATTGCCGATCCCGAGGCTCTGCGCCACCTCGCCGAGAAAGCCGACGGCGACGCCCGCAAAGCCCTCACCGCCCTGGAGCTCGCCATTCTCACCACCCAGCCAGAGCAGAAAACGGAACAAGTCCACCTCACTCTGGCCATTGCCGAGGAGTCGATCCAGCAGAAGGCCATTCTCTATGATGCGGATGGCGACCAGCATTACGACACGATTTCCGCCTTCATCAAGTCGATCCGCGGCTCGGATCCGGACGCCGCTCTCTACTGGCTGGCGAAAATGCTGACCGCCGGGGAAGATCCCCGCTTCATCGCCCGCCGCCTGGTCATTTCCGCCTCGGAAGACATTGGCTTGGCCGACTCCTCAGCCATCCAAGTGGCCATCGCGGCTCAGCAGGCGCTCGAATTCATCGGGATGCCGGAGGGTCGCATCCCGCTGGCGCATGCCACGGTTCACCTCGCGACGGCTCCGAAGTCGAATTCCGCCTACGCCGCTCTCGGGGAAGCCATGAGCGACGTTTCCCAGGGAAAAACCCTGCCCGTCCCGGCGCATTTGCAGACAAAATTCCGTAAAAAACTGGCCTCCGCCTCTGGAGCCGACACCGCCGCCATGCAATACCTCTACTCGCACGACTACGAAGGCAATTTCACGCCCCAGGCTTACCTCCCCGAGGGACGGACTTACTATCACCCGACGGAGAACGGCCTCGAAAAACGAATCAAAGATCGGCTAGACTATTGGCGCGCGCGCTTTCATGCTGCGCAGGACGAGTAAGACCTCATGACACCCGAATTCACCGCACCCAACGCCGCCCTTTTCATCGGAGCCGACAGCGAAATCCATCCTCAAGCGCCCGCCATTTTTGGCGTCCCCTACGATGGCACCACTTCCTTCCGCCCCGGCACGCGCAACGGCCCCGACGCTCTGCGCCAGGTCTCCGACGGCCTGGAAACTTACTCGCCGGAGCTGGATCGCGACCTCGAAGACCAGCCCTTCGCCGATCTCGGCAATCTCTGCGTCCCCCACGGAGCCCCGGAACCCGTCGCTCAGCTCGCCGCCGCCGCCACGCGCGAGATCCTGGCGAAAAATGCCATCCCCGTCATGCTCGGAGGCGAACATTCCATCACGCCCGGCCCCGTCCACGCCACTCTGGAGCGCCATCCGGAGCTCGCCGTGGTCCAGCTCGACGCCCATGCCGACCTCCGCGCCGATTTCAACGGCTCACCGTGGTCTCACGCCAGCGCCATGCGCCGTTGTCTCGATCAATTACCCGCTGAACGCCTCCTCCAGGTCGGCATCCGCTCCGGCACGCGCGCGGAGTTCCAGGAAATGCGTGCAGCCGGACGACTCATCGCGCCAGAAGCGAGTCAACTGGCCTCCGCCCTTGCCAAACTTGGCTCCCGCCCGCTCTATCTGACTCTCGATCTGGATATTTTCGATCCCGCTCTCCTGCCCGGCACCGGCACGCCCGAGGCCGGCGGCATCGATTGGCCCACTTTTTCCGCCCTCCTCGCCACCATCCCGTGGTCCCGGGTCGTGGCCTGCGACATCATGGAACTCTCCCCCGCTCTGGATCCCAGCGGCTGCTCCTCCTGCCTCGCCGCCAAAGCCGTGCGTGAGATTCTCCTCTCGCTTCAGAAAGCCTGAACCGCCTAAAACCCCCGCTCTTCCACGAGGAGGTCGCGCACCACTTCCCCCCCGATCAAGTGGCTCTGGATGATGCGCTCAAGGTTCTCCGGATGGCAGGAATGATACCAAACTCCCTCGGGGTAAACGACCGCCACCGGCCCCCGGGCGCAAACCCGCAGGCAATCGGCCTTCGTCCGCTGGACGGCTGCCTGTGATCCCGACAGCCCAAGCTCGTTCAGGCGCCGCTTCAGGAAATCCCATGCCGCCACACCGGCTTCCGGCTCGCAGCACTTCGCCTTCTGCGGGGTCGCACAAAGAAAAATGTGCCGCTGATAGCCACCCAGGTTAAGCCCCTTGATGTTTTTTGCCAGATCATCCTCATTCATCATAAAAATTCGCTTGGTGAAGCGACGACCCACGCGACCTCCTCTTTTTAGCCGCTTTTTTCAAGCCCCGATTGAGCTCTTCCACTCGAGAATCAGCCTTGAGAGAGTGGTGAAGTTGTGAGTTCGATCACTCACCTGATTGCCTCGTCGAAAGGTGAGGGCACAAAAAAAGGAAGTTGGCTCCTGCGCTTGGGATCGAACCAAGGACCTAGTG
>JBNNED010000265.1:0-5513 GCA_050285825.1 Verrucomicrobiales bacterium
GCCGAGGCCGAGATCGGAGGCGTCGGCGGGAAGGTGCCGGATGTCGAGATGTTGCAGCAGGCGGAGGAGGGGTTCGGGGCCGCCGATTTGGTTGAGGACGCGCATGGCGGGGACGTTGAGGGAGTTGGCCAGGGCGTGGCGCAGGGTAACCGGGCCGTGGTGGCGGTGGTCGAAATTGTGCGGAGCGGCGAGCCCTTCGGAAGTGCGGTAGCGGGTGGGAATGTCGGGGATGACGGTGCCGGGGAAGAGGCCGTGGTCCTGGAGGGCGAGGAGGTAGGTGAAGGGCTTCAGCGTCGAGCCGGGTGAACGGGGAAGGAGGGCTCCGTTGAGCTGTCCTCCGTTGGCGGCGTGGAAGTCGGCGGAGCCATGGAGGGCGAGAATTTCGCCGCTCGGGTTGTGGATGACGACGAGGGCGGCGTGCTGGACGTTTTTTTCGCGCAGGGCGGCGAGTTCGCGCCGGATAATGGCGCGGGTGGCGCGCTGGAGCGGGGCGGAAATGGTGAGGCGGGCCGAGTCGAGAGCGGCGGGGTTGAGGTGGGGGGTGAGCTCGCTCCTGGCGGGCGGACTGAGCTGGAGCGGCTCGGCTTTGGCGCGGGCGATGAGCTCGGGCGGGTAGGCGAATTCGGCGGCGAGCCGGTCAAGAATCCAGTCGCGTCGCTCGCGGGCGGCGGCGGGATGGCGGAGCGGGTTCAGTCGACTCGGGGCCTGAGGAAGTCCGGCGAGGAGAGCGGCTTGCGCCAGGGAGAGGTCGGCGAGCGAGCGGTCGAAATAATGGCGGGCGGCGGTGGCGCAGCCTTGTTGATGGTGGCCGTAGTCGAGCCTGTTGAGGTAAGCGAGGAGGATTTGGTCTTTGCTCCAGCGGGATTCGACTTGGCGGGCGAGAAGACTTTCGTGGACTTTCGTCAGGTGGGTGCGGGCGGTGGGTGGACGGGAAATTTTGACGAGCTGCTGGGTGATGGTGGAGGCTCCGGAGGTGATGCGACCGTGACGGCGGTTTTGGTAGAAGGCGCGCAGGGTGGCGAGGTAGTCGATGCCGGGGTGTTCGTAAAAGCGTTTGTCCTCGGCGGCGAGAGTGGCGTCGATGAGGCTTTGGGGGATCTCCGAGAGGCTGGCGGGCTCGTGGCGGAAAAAATCGGCGCGGGGGAAGTCGGCGAGCTCCTCTCCGTGGCGGTCGCGGAGGACGGGATGGGGGGCGGGCGGGTCCTTGAGGGCCTCGGGAAGCGGGCGCTGGAGCCAGAGCAAGGCGAGGAAGGCCGGAAAAAGAAGCAGTCCGGCCTGCCATTTCAAGACCTCGCGCAGGAGTGGCATGGGGTTTTAAGTTTTAAGTTTCCAGTTTCCAGTTTTTAGCGCTTCCGAAATTTCTGGCTTTCTTGGTTCTGGGATTCGGTGGCGCTGTCAGCGGGCGAAAGGAAAGCGGCGATGCTCGCCGCAGTCAAAAGCCTTTGGCTGGGGAAGAGGGCGACGTGGTGGCGAAGCCCCTTTTGAGTGCGCTGAGAATCAGCGCTTTTGTTCAATAATCAGGTTTTCAGTATTAAGTTTTAGGTTCTTTGCTAATGACCGTTGTCTATTGGCCATTTTCTACCGCCCAACTCCCACCTCCTGCGAGGCGGAGAGGGCGAAGTTTTCGGGGTGATACATCAGTTCGGCCTTGGCGGGTGGGGCATGGGTGTCGCCGGCGCTCGTGATGCGGGCGTGGTAGCTGAGTTCGATGAGCCCGGCGCGGTGAACGTGCTCGATGAAGAAGAGGACGCGGTCGGAACGGATTTCCTGGTTCGAGACGCTCCAGTTGTGGTCCTTTTGGACGCGACCCGCCTGGCTTTGGAAGTCGGTGTTGATGGCTTCGAAAGCGGCGGGGAGGGGGTCGTCGATGGCGAGGTAACGCAGGTCGTTACGCGGTGCGGTGAGTTTGAGCGTGACTTTGACGAGCTCGCCGAGGCGGGGGTTTTTGAGGGCTTCGAGCGAGCCATCGGACTTGACGCGCTGGTAGAGGCGGGAGATTTGCAGGCCGTTTTGCGCGACGGGCTGGAGCGGGCGGATTTTCGGCTTGGCGCTGAGCTGGCTGCGCAAATGGAGGTGGCTGTCGGCGTGGGCGGAGACGGTGAGTCCGGCGGCGAGCGGGACGCGGAGCCGGTGGGTGGGGGTATTTTCGTCGAGGGTGATGCGGGTGGTTTTGTCATTGATGACGAGGTGGATGTGGTTCTCGGCGGGAATTTTTTCGGCATTCTCGGCGTAGGCTCCGAGGGCGAGCAGGGCCCAGGCGTTGTTCCAGGTGGTGCGCCAGTGGCCCTGGCTGTGGCGGCCGCGGAGGAGTTCATCGAGGGCTTTTTCGCAATCGGCATGGGCGGGATCGATGGTGGCGAGGGCGAGGAGGCGCTGGGAAGCGGAGTGGCGGCGGCTCATCCAGTGCCGGGCCTCGGGAGCGGGGGTGGTGCTGGCGAGGAGGGCGCGGGCGGCCGGGTTGACGGCGTCTCGCTGGTGAATGGCGAGGGCGAGGAAGGAGCGGGCGCTGGTGCTGAGCTCGGCGAGGCGCGGGAGAAGGGTGTTCTCGGTGGCGATGTCGGGCGAGCCGAGGCGGGCGAGGACGAGGAGGGCGAGACAGCGGTTTTCCAACTCGGCGGGATTGGTGACTTTCGCCGTTCCCTGCAGTTGGTTTTTTAAGTAGCGGGCGAGATGAGCCAGGCGGTCGGCGGGGAGCTGGGCACCGCTTTCCTGGCAAAGGCTCAGGCCGTAGGCGGCGTAGAGGGTCGCCCAGTCGAGACTGACCCGCTGGTTCGGCCAGTAGGAGAAACCGCCGTCGGAGGTCTGCATGGAGAGGAGGCGGTCGGCCCCTTTTTGGATGGCGTGGGCGATGTCCTCACGGGATTTTTTTTGCAGGGTGGGCGAGAGGTGGCGGAGTTGACGGGCGGCGATCCACGGGATGGTGGAGGAGGTTGTTTGTTCGAGGCAGCCGTAGGGGTAGGTGAGGAGGAAGTCGGCGGCACCAGCGGCTTCGAGAAGACGGGAGCGGGAGAATTCGAGTTCCAAATGGCCCTGGCCGTCGAGGAGATTCGGGCTGAAGCCGTCGAGGAGGCGACGCGGTTTCTGGTCGAGAGCGACGAATTGGATTTCGTTCAGCAAGGGCATGGGATAGCGGACTTCGAAGGTCGATTCCACGCGGTCGGATAGCTCGCGGCGCAGGGAGTCATCGAGACTGGCGGAGCTGAGAGCGACCGGTTCGGCGTGCCAGATCCACGTGGCGGTGCCGGTGTTGGTGAAGGTGACGTCGAAGGAAACGGTCTTTTGCTCGCCGGCGGCCAGGCTGATCTCGCGGCTGAGCGAGGCGGGATCGCCATGGGCCGGAGCCGTCAGCGAGTGCGGGCGGAGGGAAACTTTCCAGGTGCCTGCGTGTGCGGAGGTGTTCTGGATGAGCGCGCTGGGCTGGAGGCGGTCGCCCTGGTGGGCGAAGCGTGGTGGGTTGGGCTCGAGCATGAGAGGCTTGTTGACGAGAGCCTCGCCGGTGCCGGTGCCGAACTGGCTCGCGCCGTGGTGGGCGACGGCGATCAGGCGGTAGCGCGTCAGGGTGTCGGGCGCGGGGAAGGTGGCGGTGAAAGAGCCGTCGGCGGCGGTGCGCAGGGCGGGAAACCAAGCCGCGCAGGGGTCGAAATTCCGGCGTAACTCGTTGGCGTTCGGGCTGTCAAAGAAATCGCCTCCGCCACCGATGAAGTAGCCTTTGTTGGCGTGGTATTGGCTGGCGGGATCTTCTGCGAGAAAGTAGTCGAGGGAGGTGCCGGAGCGGACGCGCAGGGGACGCGGGGCGTGGAAGTGCTTGAGGGGAGCGGGATTCTGGTAGCCCATGACGGCGAGAGTGCCTTCGTCTTCGGCGTAGAACGTGACTTCAGCGTTGGCAAGAGGGCGGCCTTGGTGATCGCTGACTTGGCCGCTGACGCTGATCGTTTCGCCGGGGCGGACGGAGGATTTTTGCGTTTCGAGGCTGACGGCGAGGCGGGCACTGGTGGGATCGACGAGGAGTTGGCAATAGCCGAGGCGGAGCTGGGGTTCCTTGTGTTTACGGAGGTTGTCCTGCGCGCCTTTGATGACGAGAACGGAGACGAAGGCGTTGGGCGCGAGCTCTTCCGTGACGGGGAATTCGATGACCGGCTGGTCGCTTTTCAGCTCGCGCCGGAAGCTTTGCAGGACGCCGTCGCGCTCGATGGTGACGAGGGCGCTGCCTTCGATGGGGCTGAGGACGAGGAGGCGGGCGGTGTCCCCGGGCTGGTAGCGTTTTTGCTCGCTGACGAGCTTGATGCGCAGACCGTCTTCGTAGGCCCAGGGGTATTCCTTGCTGCCGTAAACCTGGCGGGAAAATTCGGTGCGCACGGCTCGGCCGCGGGCGTCCGTGCTTTCGAGGAGGAAGTGGTGGGTGCCGGATTTTTCCGGGGTGAAGGCGAAGGGCGTGCCGGCTTCCCGGGCGGGGTCGAGCTCGATCTCCGCCTGGTGGACTTCTTCGAGGTGTTTTTGGTTATCGACGACGACTTTGCCGTTCGGGGCCTTGCTTTTGGTCTGGGTGTGGAACTCGCGGGTGATAGTGACTTTGGCGCGGACTTTCTCGCCGTGACGTTCGCCCCGGGGGGTCACGGCGACGAGTTTGAGCGGGATTTCTTCGTTCACCCGGGCGAGGCTGTCGTGACGGCTCAGGCCGAGGTAGAAGTCGGCGGGGTGGACGAGGAGGGATTTTTCGGTGGAAAGCGACTGCTGGCGGGCGTCGGTGATGGTGCTGTGGACGGAAACGGCGAGAGGAGCGGGGAATTTCGGCGGGTCGAGCTCGAATTGATGGCTGAGCTGGCCGTTTTGGCCGAGTTGGAGCTCGCCGCTTTGGCTGCTGCTGCCCTGGCGTTCGTAGTAGCTGTTATCGTCGTATCCGTAGTAGTGGAGCCAGTAGTAGGGATCGTAACGGCGGTGATCGCCGAAGAGAAAATCGCGGAAGGCATCGGGGTAAAAACCCGTGGGGTTGGCGTTGAGGTAGTAAGAGACTTTGGCCTCGGCGACGGCCGTGCCTTGGAAGTACTGGGCCTTGAGGGTGTAATCGAGGGCGATGGGACGGACGGCCTCCGTGGTCTCGCTGGCCTCGTTTTCGGCGGGTGCGAGGGTGGCGCTGCTTTCGTAGGCGTTGCGCTTGAATTCCTGGACGTGGAAGTGATGGGTGAAGCGGGCGTTTTCGCGCAGCGAGCGGGCTTCATACCAATCTTCGGTGTTTTCGGCGGCTGCCAGTTCGGCGGGCCATTCGAGGCTGAGGCGGAACTGGCCGACGGTCTCGGCGGGAAGTTGTTTCTGGAAGTCGAAGGAGCCGTGGGCGGAGAGCGTGACGCTGCTTTCGTGGATTTTTCGTCCGGCGGAATCGTAGAGGCTCAAGGTGGGGGATGTTTCGCTGGGAAGGGTGAGCTGCTCACCGTTTTGGCGACGCACGAGGCCTTTCAGACGGAGAGTTTCGCCCGGACGGTAGAGATTCCGGTCGGTGAAGAGATCGACGAGTCGGG
>JBNNED010000266.1:0-3473 GCA_050285825.1 Verrucomicrobiales bacterium
TTGGCCTTGGCCTCTGTGGAGCCAGCTATCGGGAGAGTTTCTCCACGCCGTCTCGTTCGGCGGGGGGGAGCTGTGTCAGCCACTTGTCGGCTGCGGTGGGATCGTAGGTTTTCCAATTATCGTAGAGGTTTTTGTGAATCCACGCTTTTTCCGTCCCGCTCGGCAGGGTGGCGACCCAGCGGGTGGCTTCCCGCGGGTCGCGCTTCATGAGCTCGAGGCTGTGACGGGAGGCGGCTCTGATGATCTGGGCGGAATGGTCTTTGCCATTTTGCTCGCTCAGCTGGATACCGCCATCGTTGAGAAGCTCTTTGACGATGCGAGCTCTGACAGTGATGAGTTCTTCCTCATGGCTGTTCAACAGGGCTTGCATGACCTTTTCCCGCTGTTCATGGCCTTGCTTGAGGTAGGTGTCTTGGAACTTTTGCAATTCCTCGGCGGAGAGCTTGGCTACTGAGTTGACGAATTGGTGTGTTTTCATGTGAAAACTTGCCGGGTCGTCGGACTGGGGGATCAAGTTGGCCACATTGTCAGCCGTCGGATTATTGTAGGCCTCTCTTGTTAATTGGCTGGCTTCTTTTTGGGCTTGAAACTGACTTAGGAGTTCCGGGCCCGCGATGTCGTGCAGGAGGGTTTTTGTTTTTTCGGGCAGGCGGCCTTGATAGCGATGGAGATTTTGCAGTTGGCTCAGCTTCCATTGAGCTGGCCAGTCTTCGCGGGAAGCGAGGGCTTCGAGGAACTTTTCGGGCTTGCTGTGTCTGATCGAGCTGAGCAGGGCTTGACGAATCTTGAGACTATCAGAGCTGCTAAAGCCTTCGTCTTCCCAGTCGGTTGACAGGAAAGAGGATTTTTTATTGTCTGGAATAAAGCGGGTCAATTCACGAGCTGCTTGAGTGCGCCATTGATCCGGGAGATGCTTTAAGAGTTGTTGAAAATCGGCTTTGCCTTCGGAAAAGAGCTTGGCATTCAGCTGGAGGCAAAGGTAGCCATCGGGTACCTCGGCGAGACTCGAGAGGGCGGCGGCTGGTTGATGCTGGAGTTCGTTGGCGGCGAGGGCGGCCACGCTGTAGGTTTTCAAGGGGCCGTCCAGATCAGGCAGGGCGGCTTTGAGAGCGGCGGGAGAGTGCTGCGCGATGAGCTTGAAGGTCTCGAATTTCTGGGCGTAAAAGGGAAGTGGGTCACCGGTGGGTTTGCCAAGTTCCTTGAGGGCGGGAATAGCGAGGTCAGGGCGAAACTCGGCGAGCAGGCCGAGTCCTTCAAAAGCACTTTGGGCGTTTCTGTCATCACTTTCTCTCGCTCGCAGCAGACCGGCGAGGAAGGCCTCGGGCTGGTCGCGGGCAATCGTGCGACTCCATCTCAGAGGGCCCGCGTTTTCGGCGCTGAAACGCCAGGCGACGAAGGATTCGGGATCTTCAACTTTCCAACGTTTTTCGAGGATTTTTGCGAATATGGTTCCGGAGAGCCCCTGGCTGAGGGTGAATTTTTGAGTGCCGAGCCAGTCCGCGATTTCGTCGGTGGGAATGCTGTTGGCCAGATGAATGGTGGCGCGCATCTGATCGCGAGGTACTTCGAGGCGGAGAATTTCGGCCAGGCGACGTTCGCTGTCGGTTCTTTCCAAGGCGAAGGTCTGAGGGACTTGATTCCGAGTGCGTTCGCGCGTGCGGGTGGGAGCTTCGGTATTCTCAGGAACGGGGGGCGCGTCGCCAGCGAACTCCCATCCGATGAGAGCGCTGGCGAGACCGAGGATGGCGGCGGAGAGAAGCTGGGATTTTTTCATGGGAGTGAGTTTTGATGGTCAAATGGTTTCAAGCCACTTAGATCATTTTTGATCTGGGTGGGGAGCTCTGTGGATGAAAGCCACTCGCTGGCTGCGGTGGGGTCTTCTTGAAGCCAGTTTTGGTAGGGTCTCCAGAAAAGGGCGGTGTCTGCCTTGGGCTGTTTGAGGGCGAAGTCCAGAGCGGCACGATGTTCCCGGCGCTGGCTGAGTTCTCGGGTGATGATCTTGTTGGCTCTTTCTTGTAAGCTTGGGTCGGACAGGTTCCGGCTGTGGGCTTGAAAAGAGTTCAAATCTTGCTTGGCCCAGTAGCTGGATAGAGTGTTGAAGCTTTGTTTGCTCTCGCCGCTCTGGGCAGTTGCGGCGGTAAGTTCGTTCATGAACTCTTGGGGATGGCTTTCCAGTAACTTGGAAACGACGGAGTCCAAGCCGTCGATTTTTTGCACACTGCCACTCCTGCTCCCATCGGGACTCGCGATAAAATTTGCACTCCGGGAGAATCCTTGATGACCATAAAAATGGATGGCACTGTCATTCTTGAAGAGCTCAGTGACGAGTTTGAGTGCCTTTTCGGGATGGTCTCGCAGGTGGTGTTCAGCCAGGGCGATCCGCATATTGTCTCGCTGAATCGGGGCTTTGACTGCGGCAAGGCGGGCTTCGGCGGCTGCGGGATCTTCGCTCAGCTCTTGCTTAAAAAGAAGGAACTCGAGACGGCTTTTCCGCTCTGGGTTGGTGGCCATGGAGGTGATGAGACTGAGTTCACGCGGGCTTGCGAGTGCGAGGCTGTCCAAGAGGGAGTCAAAGAGGAGGCCATTTTGGTAGTTCAGAGGCTGATTACGAATCCACTCGAAGGCGGCGAGGGGATCTTCGCGAGCTAGGGCTTGCAGGCTTTTTTCTCTGAGCTTGTTTGGCAGTTTATGCTCACGGGCGAATTCGAGGGCTGCCAAAGGATCACTGAGGTCGTTGGCATGTTGGTAGCCGCGCCAAGCGGAACGACGGCGATCTGCGGGGATTTTTTCGTAATTCTCGCGAAACCACGCTGGTCGGAATTCGGCGAGACCCCAAGCCACGCTGCCGACGTGGTCGGGTGATTTGGTTGCGAGCGCGGCGGCGAGGGCTTGTTCGGGGTCGTTGGCAGCCCAAGAAGACCAGACGTGACGGATGTAGTAGGTGCCTTCAGCGGCGGCGAGTGCTGCCTGTGGATCGAGTTGCGTCCAATTCGCCATGATCAGCTTGGCGAGGTTGGAGTTGATTTTTTCGTTCTGTTGTAAGTGATTCCAGTAAGTCGCGATTTCTTCCGCGCTTGCATCGGTGAGCCAGAGGGCGAGGGGGGCGTAAACATCGTCTTCCGAATCCGGCAGAGCGAGAATATCGTCCAAATTCAGCGCTGAGGGGGTGTCGTGGGCAAACTCTTGACGCTCGCGCCGACTGGGATGGCTCGAAGGGCGGCGGGTCGGCGCGGCGCGGGTTTCGGAGTTCGGGCTGGGTTCCGCGCCGGGGCTTGGGCTCAGCCGGCTCTGTTTCGCTTGGTAGCCCAGAGCGAATCCTAGGAGGGCGGGCAGAAGGAAGAGGAGGGCGTTCTTCCTCCCGATACCAGGGAAAGAGGGCGTCGCAGCGCGCTCCAAGCCCCAGCGCCATCCCCCAATACGCCATCGCGCAGTCCGGATCATGAGCCGCGATCTGCCGGAAAGTCCGCTCCGCT
>JBNNED010000267.1:0-4143 GCA_050285825.1 Verrucomicrobiales bacterium
ACTACAAGCCGGACCGCGAACGCGTTCACTCCCAGCCGATTACGATCTACATTCTCACCCGCGACGAGCACGCCCAGTTGCTCAAAAACCGTTTCGACCGCGTCATCGGAGAGCTCGAAGACCTCGCGCGCCGCGAGCAGAACAATCTCGATGAAAACAAACGCCTCGATCAGCAAAACGACGGCGAAAAACTGCAGGAAGACGACGCGCAGGAAAAATTGGCCGAGCAGAGCGACGCCGAGCGGGAAAACGTCGAAAAAATGAAGGAAATGCGCGAGCGGATGGAAGAGCTCTTCAAGGACGCCCTGCGCAATGGCGAAATCGACAAGGACATCATGAAACAGATGGCTCAGTCGATGGAAAACATGCGCCAGCTCGCCGAGGAAGACCTGCCGGAGGTCGAGGAAAAGCTGCAGGACACGCAGAACCGCAAATCCACGAGCGAGAAGACGAAAAAAGACCTCCAGGACGCCATTGAGAAACAGCAGGAAGCGGTCGAAAAAATGAAGGAAACGATCGAGCAGGCCAACCAGGCGAACGAAGACTTCGAAGCCTCGACCTTCATCAACCGCCTGAAGCGCGCGGCGACGGACGAGGATGGTATCGCCCAGAGCCTCATCGCCCAACTGACGTCCTCACAGAGCGAAGCCCCGGTTCTCGTCGGAGCCAAACCCGGCGGCGCGGAGCTCGATCCCGTCCACGAGCGGCTGCTGGGCGAGCTTGCCGGTCAGCAACGGCGCACGGCGGGCGACGTGCGCTGGATTCAGGAAGACTTGGGCCACTTTTACTCCCGCACCCGCAAGGAAGCCCATAAAAACCTCCTCGAAGCGATGCGCCAGTCGGAAATCGATGCCGCACTGGGCGAACTGCGCGAAGGATTGGAGAGCAATCACAGCTTCCGCTCCGTCGTTTCGGCCAAAAAATGGGCGGCGCAACTCCGCGAGTGGGCCAAGGGGCTCGAAGGCGAGCAAGGCGGCGGCGGGGGTGGTGGCGGCGGAGGCGGCGGCGGGAACTCGGAGGATCAGGATTTTGAATTCATGCTCAAGGTCATGAAGATGGTGCAGCAGGAGCAGGACATCCGCGCCCGCACCCGCTCCCTTGAACAATTGCGCCGATCACTTAAGTTAGGAAACGACTCCGAATGAAAAAGCTCCTCATCGCTCTCACTCTCTCCCTGACCCTCTCGCCCGCCCTCCCGCTGGCCGCGCAGGAGAAGGCCGCCGGGGAGGAAGTCAATCTCGCCGCGCTCCTGAAAAAACACCAGGAGGGAAGCGTCGGGCTGGCTGACGACCAGGACGAGCTCTCGGCTGACGTGCAGGATCTCATCGACGAGCAGACCGCCGAGCAGGTCATTCAGCTCCTGGAGGAAGTCGAGGACATCATGGGCGAAACCATCGACCGCCTCGACCAGCAGGACACCGGCGGGGAAACGATTGCGGCCCAGACCGACATCATTGAAAAAATCTTCGAAGCCGCCAAACAACGCCAGCAACAGCAGCAGGAAAGCGGCCAGCAGCCCTCGCCTCAAAGCGGCGCCATGCTTGATATGATGCAGCGCATGATGGGGCAGGAGCCCGGAGATCAGCCCGGCGCGCAGCCCGGTCAACAGCCCGGAAACCAGGGAGGCGAAGGCATGACGGGGGATTCCGATGCCGCGAACGAGTCTTCCGGCGGCCCGAACGAGGGCGAGACCGAAGCCCGCACCGTCCCGAAAGCGGCGGGCAAAGCCGGTGGCGGCCTCCCTCCGGAATTCCAGAAAGCTCTCGACGCCTATAACAAATGACTCCACGCCCCTTCATCATCTTCGCCCTCCTGCTCGCCTTCCTCGGCACGCTGGGAGCTCAGTCGCTGCCCCGCCGGCAGGACGATCCCATCTCGCCCGAGGTCGAAAACATGTACCTCAAAGGCTTGAAATACCTCGCCGGCAGCCAGCAGGAGGACGGGAGTTGGCATGACGCCGTGGGGCGCGAACCGGGCGTCGTCGGCCTGGCCGTTCTCGCCTTCCTCGCCCACGGAGAGGACCCGCGCCACGGACCGTACGCCACCCACATCAAGCGCGGGCTCGATTACATCCTCAGCCAACAGAAAAAGACCAACGGCTACATCGGCAACAGCATGTATAATCACGGTTTTGCCACGCTCGCCCTGGCCGAGTGCTACGGCATTCTCAACGACCCCCGTTTGGCGACAGCCCTGCGGGATGCCGTCGATCTCATTCTTTCCGCCCAGAAGAGAAATCCCCTCGGCGGCTGGCGCTACTCGCCGGACAGCAGCGATGCCGACAGCACCGTGACCGGCTGCCAAATCGTGGCCCTCTACGCCGCCCGCAATGCCGGCCTGCCCGTGCCCGACAGCGCCTTTGAAAAGGGACTGAAATACCTCGCCCGCTGCCGCAACAGCTCCGGCGGTTACGGCTACACCTCGCCCTCCGGCGAGAAGCCCACCCTGACGGCCATCGGCTCGCTCTGCCTTTCCCTGGCCAAGAAAAAAGAGGGCAAAGGCTACGCCTCCTCCACCCGCTACCTCCGCAAGCACCTCGACTACCGTGATAAATATTACCCGTATTACTTCGAGTATTACATGTCGCAGGCGCTCTTCCACGCCGACGAGGAACTGTGGCAGGACTGGAACGAAAAAAACATCCGTTACCTCAGCGTCCTCCAGCAGAACAACGGCTCCTTCCCCGGCAACAAAGGACCCTGCTTCTCAACAACCGGCGCTCTCCTTTCGCTCGCCCTGAACTACCGCTTCCTGCCCATTTACGAAAAATGAACGCCCTGCTCCCGCTCACCTTGCTCTGCGCCCTCGCGCTGCCCGCCGCCGCCCGCCAGCTCAACCTCGGCTTGGTCGAAGTGGCAGCTTCCGCCTCGGCCCAGGCCAAGCAGGGCGGAGGACCGGAAGCCCCCGACGAGCAGGGAAGCGACCTTCTGCGCTTCAAGCGCAATGGCGACAGCCTGCACGGGAGTTTCGCGGGCTTGCAGGGGACGAAAATCATCTGGAAACGCCCCGATCTCGACACGCCCCTCGAAGTGGCCACGACGAACCTGAACCAGATCGCCTTCAATGGCGGTCGCGCGCGGGAAAAAGTCGCGCCCGGTTCCTACCTCCGCCTGCGCAATGGCGATGAATTACCCGGAACGATCGTCTCGCTGAATGCGGAGTCGCTCACGCTGGACTCCCCCGTCGCGGGTCGCCTCGACATCCCCCGCGCCCAACTCGCCGCCCTCCACCCCTCGCCCCGCAGTGGTCGCCTCCTCTACAGCGGCCCGTATCATCGGGAAGATTGGTACGTGCTCGGCGACCAAAAAGAGGGCGGGGAAGAGTCGGAAGAGAAGCCGAAGGAGCCCGCCGAAGCCCCTGATGAGGAGAAAAGTGACGAGGAATGGATCCACGCGGGGGCCGCTTGGTATAGCAACGGAAGCGCCCCCCTCATCCTCGATGCCAAGCTGCCGGACCGCGCGCGCATCAGCTTTAAAATGGCCTGGCGGAACCGACTCAACGCCACCTTCGCCTTCCATGCCGACCTCCGTCGTCCGGTCCAACAAGCCGATGAGGCCGACGAGGCCAAAAAAGCGCAGGCCGCCGCTGAAGATCAGAACGAGGAGAAAAAAGACGAGAAAGCGGTCATCCCGCCCCTGGAGTGGGAAGAGGCCCTCGACCTCACGGCGGAGGAGGGCGTTCTCCCCTGGGTCGGCCCGCGCACGCGCAACAACCACGCGCAGACCTACGGCTCGGCCTACGTCATGACCGTCCATTCCTCCTACCCGCAGCTCTACCATTGTGGCTTCAGCGAGAGTGGCACCCCGCTCGTCAACCGCCAGCGCACGATTCACAACGGCATCCAGTTCGATCAGGATACCGAGGCCGAGTTCGAGCTGCGTCTCGACCGTAAAAACAAGCATCTCAGCCTCTACGTCAACGGCAGTTACGTCATGCAATGGGACGAAACGAGTGACTACGCCGGCAAAGGAGGCGTTTTCGCCATCGCCGCCAACGCCAATTCGCTTCTGCGCATCTCCGACCTCGTCATCAGCGAGTGGAACGGCATGAACGACGCCGCCCGCAGCATGCAGCACGACAGCCGCGACATCATCCTGCTGAACAACGGCACGGACCGTTTTTCGGGAGAGATCACCGGCATCA
>JBNNED010000268.1:0-11031 GCA_050285825.1 Verrucomicrobiales bacterium
CACAGCCACCACCAGCACATGAGCGAACAAGCGATCGTAGGAATTGTCATGGGCAGCGACTCCGACTGGCCGACCATGGAAAAAGCCGTCAGCGTTCTCGAAGAATTCGGCGTGCCCTACGAGGCCCGCGTCGTCAGCGCCCACCGCACCCCCGAACTCCTCGTGGACTACGCCAAAAGCGCCCGCGGGCGGGGCCTGCGCTGCATCATCGCCGGAGCTGGCGGTGCCGCACACCTGCCCGGCATGCTCGCCTCCATGACCATCCTGCCCGTCCTCGGCGTGCCCGTGAAATCCCGCGCCCTGAGCGGCCTCGATTCCCTGCTTTCCATCGTCCAAATGCCCAAAGGCATCCCCGTGCCCACCTTCGCC
The DNA here is from genome assembly GCA_050285825.1 of Verrucomicrobiales bacterium. Classification (GTDB taxonomy): domain Bacteria; phylum Verrucomicrobiota; class Verrucomicrobiia; order Verrucomicrobiales; family Akkermansiaceae; genus SW10. The sequence continues at coordinate 370 of JBNNED010000268.1, forward strand.
ATCGGAGAAGCCGGAGCTGGAAACGCCGCCCTCTCCGCCGTCGCCATCCTCGCCGGCACCGATGAGGCCCTTGCCGAAAAACTCGAGAACTTCCGCACCGCCCAGCGCGAACGCGTGCTCGGCCTCACCCTCCCACCACAGGGCTCATGAGCTTCCCTGGAAAAACGCTCGGCATCGTCGGTGGTGGCCAGCTCGGCCGCATGCTGGCTCTGGAAGCCCGCCGCCTCGGCTACCGCACCGTTTCCTGGACGGGAGCGTCCGCCTCTCCCCCCGTCGAAGGCGTCTGTGATCTCGTCCTCAACAAGAGCTTCGAGGACCCCGCCGCTCTCGCTGAGTTCTGCCAGGAGGCCGATGTCGCCACCGTCGAGTTCGAGAACATTCCCGCCGCCACCCTGCGCGGCATCGAGGAAAAAATCGCCCTTTATCCGAGTTCGGACGCCATTGCCACCTGCCAGCACCGCTCGCGCGAAAAGAATTTCCTCCGTCAGCACGCCATTCCCTGCGCTCCCTTCGCCCTCGTCAACTCCCTCGCCGAGCTCGAAGCCGCCTACGCCGAAGTCGGCCCCACCGCCGTGCTCAAGACCGCCGCTTTCGGCTATGATGGCAAGGGCCAGGTCAAAATCACCGCCGCCGACCAGCTCGCCGCCGCCTGGGAAGAAGTCGAGGGCCAGCCTTCCGTCCTCGAAGGCTTCGTCAACTTTACCTGCGAGGTCTCCGTCCTCGTCGCCCGGGATGCCACGGGCTTCATGAACACCTATCCCGTCGGGGAAAACACCCACCGCCACCACATCCTCGACACCACCCACGTCCCCGCCCGCCTCGACGAAAAAGTGGCTCGCGAAGCCCGGGACATCGCCAAAAAAATTGCGGAAGCTCTCGACTATCGCGGCCTGTTGGCCGTCGAGTTCTTCATCAAGGAAGACGGGGAAGTCATCGTGAACGAAATGGCACCCCGCCCGCACAACTCCGGCCACTACACGCAGGATGCGGCCGTGACCTCACAGTTTGAGCAGCAGCTCCGCGCCGTTTGTGGCCTGCCCTTGGGCTCTACCGAGCTCCTGGGAGAGACCGTCATGCTCAATCTCCTCGGCGATATGTGGCGGCCGCAGCTCGATACCGCCCGCATCTTCTCGACCGAAGGGGCGAAGCTCCACCTTTATGGAAAAGGGGAGGCCGCTGGCCGGCGTAAGATGGGCCATGTTAACCTTGTGGGTGGGAGTGAGGTCATGGCGCGGGCGCAAGCCCTGAAAGCGGCTCTACTGGGAGAGGCGGACTGAAGCACCCACAGGGCATTTTATCCGCGTTCCGGGATTTTCTTGCGTGGGGCTTGTTTTTTAGAGTGGTGCGGATTAAGCAGAGCCATGCGGATTGTTCGATATCAAGATGCCGGTTACGCCGGCTTTGTGCAGGGGATGCGTCGCCGGGCGATCCCGGGGGACGAGGTCAGTGGTGCGGTGCGGGACATCGTGGAGACGGTGCGGGAGGGGGGCGATGAGGCTTTGTGCGAGCTGACGGCGAAGTTCGACGGAGCGGAGATTTCCCCGGACTCCTTGCGTGTGAGCGCGGAGGAATTGGCGGCGGCGCGGGCTCAGGTCTCTGCGGAGACGGTCGAGGCGGTGGCGGCAGCGCGGCGTAATATCCATGATTTCGCGGCCCAGGGGATGCGTCAGGACTGGAAAAAGCTCAATGCGGAGGGCGTGGAAGTGGGGGAGCGCTTCGTGCCTTTTGATCGCGTCGGCATTTACGTCCCGGGCGGGAAGGCCCCGCTGGTCTCGACGGCCCTCATGACGGGAGCCTTCGCCCAGGCGGCCGGCGTGCCGGAGATCGTGGCGATGACGCCGCCGGGTCCCGATGGCTCGGTGAACCCGAACTTGCTCTACGCCCTGGCTGAGGCGGGGGCGACGGAGATTTACAAGGCGGGCGGGGCGCAGGCCGTGGCGGCGCTCGCCTACGGAACGCAGCGGGTGGCGGCTGTCGATAAGATTTTCGGCCCGGGCAACCGCTTCGTCGTCGAGGCCAAGCGGCAGGTCGTGGGAGCCGTGGCCATCGACCTCTTGCCGGGGCCCAGCGAGGTGCTGGTGATCGCGGATGAGACGGGGAAGGCCGCTTTCCTGGCGGCGGATTTGATCGCGCAGGCCGAGCACGGGCCGGATGGCGAGGTGGGCTTTTTGACGGATTCCGAGGAGCTGCTACAGGCGGTGGAAGTCGAGGTGGCGCGGCAGTTGGTCGATCTGCCCCGGCGGGAGATCGCGGAAAAATCCCTCGCCGCCGGTGGTTTTCTCGCCCTGGTGCCGGATTTGGCAGAGGCCGTGCGCCTGTGTAATGACTTCGCGCCGGAGCACCTCGTCCTCGTTGCCGCAGAGGAGGAGAAATGGCTCGATCAAGTCCGCACGGCGGGCGCGATTTACGTGGGGAACTACGCGGCGGTGGCCGTGGGTGATTTCCTGGCGGGGCCGAGTCACACCTTGCCAACGGCAGGGGCGGGGCGTTCCTTCTCAGGCTTGCGCCCGGACCAGTTCCAGCGCCGCACGAGCGTGGTGCGGATGGATCAGGCGGCCTTGCGACGTTCTCAACGGGTCGTCGAGCACTTTGCGGAAATTGAAGGCTTGGCAGGACACGGGAGATCGGTGAGTATGCGAGCATTGGAATGATGGAAGATGCCAGTCAGGAGAAACGGCGGAGTTATCGGGCGCGGGATTTCGCGCGCAGTGCGATGTCCTGCCCCTCCTGTCAGGTGGTCTTGAACGAGGCGCGGGAGGACTGCCCGCGTTGTGGCTTTTCCGGCTCGGTGGCGGTGCGGCGGTTCCCGTATCCGGCTCCGGAAATGGAGATGCTGATCGATCCGGGCGGGATCTTCGGGGACGAGGACCGGGCGGCGGTGGAGCGCGGGCTGGAGCGGCTGCGGCGCTATTTTCCGCAGGTGCGGCTTTGCTTTTGTGTCATGGAACTCAGCCGGGAAATTCCGATCCGCGAGTTCGCTTTTTGGTTTTTCAATGCCAGCCCGGTGCGGGATGAAGAAGAGGCCGCGCGGCGCCCGTGGACGGTTTTGATTCTCATCGATACGGAAGGGCGGCGCGTGACGCAGGTGGCGGGCTACGCCGTGGAGCCCTTTCTCAGTGATGCGGCGGCCGTGGCGTCTTTCCGCAAGTGCCGGGGGGCTTTGTTCCAACGGCGTTTCCCCGAGGTCCTCGTCGATCTCGCGGCGGGAGTGGAAGCCGACCTTTGGGAGGGACAACGCCGAGCCAAGCGGAAAGGAGGCCGGCAGTGATGAGGCCTTTCCAAGTCATTTTCTGGCTCTGGCTGTGCGTCTTGACGGCGCTCACGGGGGAAGAGGAGGGGATTCACGCCCTGCCGGGAGCCCCCGCGCGCTTCGTCTTGGATGAGGGCGGGCGCTTGAGTGCGTCCCTGCGCCAGGAGCTGGAGTCCTCGCTGGCGGGCTTTTCTCTGGAGGATAAACAGGCTTTATATCTGGCGGTGCTGGGGGAAGAACCGGTGCAGGGCGGAGAGGCCTTCGCGGGCATTCTTGCGGACCACTGGCGGGGCGCTCCCTTCGTGGGGGTGCTCATCTACGTCCCGGGCCGGGAGGGTGGCGTCTGGGGAGCGCTGGGCGGGGAGGCGCGCGCGAGCTTGATCGGCGCGAAGGAGGCTCAAGAGGCCGTGCGCCGGGCGGCTTCCTTCGCCACGCGGGAGTCTGAGGAGGAGGACCAGCTCCGGGTGGGGCTGGATCAGCTGCGTAAGGAAATGTCCTTTGCCCGCCTGCGCACGCAGCGGGTCGATGAGGCCAAGTCCCGGATCATCGAAGGGCGGGGAGAGGAGTGGCTGCACTCGGAATGGCGCAAGCGCGCCGTCCTGCTGGCGCTGGCAGTGGGGATGCTGTTCCTCGCGCTCTTCGTCTTTCTGCTCTTCTTCTACCTGCGGCGGCGCAAACGCCCGGTGACTCTGCCTGAGACCACGCCCAGCAAGCGCTTGCAAGGCCCGTGGAGCGGTGGGGGGAACGCTTATTATGACTTCTCCCACCTCGGGGAGTGAGCCCCGAAGCCCCTCTTCACCCGGCGCACAGGGAGGGGCGGCACTTTTACGAAAAAAATGCAAAAAACATCTTGAACGGAGTCGGCTGGGCGACTAAGCAGTGCGCGCGACAGTGACTGTCACGGGGCGTTAGCTCAGTTGGTAGAGCACCTGCATGGCATGCAGGGGGTCAGCGGTTCGAATCCGCTACGCTCCACCATTTTTCCTTGATGTGGCAAGGATTTATGGATGGGTTCCGATAGTCATCCGATGGGAAGCAAGTTGAAGTATTCCTTGGCCTCCTCTTCCGTCTTGGCTTCAAGGTAGTGCTTTTTGATGATGGCCGGGCTGTTGTCCATTTCCAAGCTCGTGGCCGCTATGTCTTTTGTGTCGGCTATTCGGTAGCTCCCGTAGCTGTGCCGCAGTCCATTCTTTTTCCAGCCTCCTTCGATGAGGTTGCCGAGTTTCGTGGTTTCGCTTTTGTTGGGATCTCGTGGGACAATGGGGGCGCTCCCGCTTGTTGCACCGATGTGAGCGAGCCAGTGCTCCAAGGTGGGGATGATGGGAACGAGTTTGCGCTTCCCGTTTTTCGAGAGGTGGGCAGGGCAGTCGATCACGCCTTGTGAGCGCTTCACGGCGTCCCATGTCAGGGGCTCTTTTCCTTTTCCGCGCAGCTCTCCGCTACGGATGCCGCTGAAGGCGACGATGCAAAGCCACGGCAACAAGTCCGGGCTGACGTGATCCAGCATGAGCCGCATTTCCCGAGGGCTGTAAGTCTCAACGTTGGATCTCTTCGAGAGTTTGAGCGGTGTCGTCTTCTGGGCTTCGTTGTAGTTGCCCTGCGGGCTGATGATCTCTTTCTTTTCCGCCCACCTCCAGAGCGCAACGGCGGCGGCTCTGTGGTCATTGACGCTCTTCGGCCCCAGTTTTTGCTCCAGGTCGTCAAGCCATGCCTGCAGCTCCGTGTGTGTGATCCCGGCCAGTGGCGCGTTTTCGGTGTGCTCGACAATCCTGTCGAGGTAGGTTTTTTGTCGTGACAGGTGATTGGTTGTCTTGCCGTGCTCTTTGAGCTTGTCGGCATGGAAGCCCGCAACCGCTTCAGCGATGGTGATGGTGTTCCGCCCGATGATTTGCTTGAGGGCGTCGAGGTGTTCCCATGTTGGCTTGAGGTCGAGGAAGGCGCGGCAGAGCCGGGCTTGATCTGGGGTGAGGGCTGAGAGATCGAGGAGGCCGTTGGCTATCTCGACAGCTTTTGCGTGTGCGGCTTCGCGGGCGGCTTGCTTGGTGGAGCGGGTGCCGTAGCGCCAGCCTCCTTTGACGCTCTCATCCGGGTAGGCGAAGCGGTAGCGCACAGCTCCGCTGCGTGAGTCGGTGTGCGGATAGACGGGCAGGCGAACGCTCTTGAAGGTGACGTATTCTTTTTTGCCTCTCCTTGGCATGTCTCCCTGATACCCTACGTAGGGACGCCAAGCAAGCGAACATGAGACTCAAAGCGAGGCCTCACATGCAATCGTGCCATGAATGGTACAGGTCGATAGGCGTAGGATTTCTCCCGTCAGGCCATGGGAATAAACGCTGGTGAGTGGAAAGATAGAGTCCTTGGGCATGGCCTCTCGCTTCGGTGACGCAAGACAATTCACTTGGCTGCCCGAGGCCGTCGCGGTTTTTTGGTTCTTGTAGAGCGTCGACTAGGTCGCGGGTGATCTGAAATCCGTCTCGCACGTAAGCTATCATCATGCCTTGCTCCATTGATGATGCGTAAGCACCGTGAACAAATCGTTCGATACCAGAAGTGCTCTTTCCAATGGCGCAGTAATGCTGACTCAGTGGATGGGCTCGCCCCACAGGTTTACATTCGGCCTGGAGGTTATCATTCACTCTGTTGTGAGAGACGCATAGCTCATGGCGATTGAGGAGGAAAACCAAATCAGGTTTTCTGCCGATGCTGGATTGATCGTGATTCGCGGTTGCGGGCTCACGGATGACGCTCAAGATGAAACTTAAATCTAACTCGCTGTCGTTATTGTGAATCAGCTGGTTCATGAATGTATCTTGCAGCATGTGGGTTATCTCGTCCTCACTTGCGGAAGATAAATCAAACCCGTCGGATCTTATCAATTCGAAGGCGTATACAAGTGCCAGATGAACCGCTGCGATCCATTGGGGATCGAGCCGGGGGTGTGGCACTTGATACGATCGGGTAAAACGTCCTGAACTCATTTTTTTTCAGGGGGTGGAAAACTCTTAAGATGTCTCTCTGCGATATGCATGGCGCAGAGACGAGCACGGCTTTTTGTCCAGAACCGTCGCTTGTTGAGCAAGCCAATGATGACGCCTCCCTCTGGCAAGGGCATGACTAGCCGAGTGGCTGAGCTGGCGCTTGCTTCGGCGATTAGACTGGCAATTAGTCTTGTGGAGGGTTTCCAGGGATCTCCTTCTGGTAACAGTGTCACGAAAGCCCAAGGCTGACGCCAATCGCCCTCCAGCCGGGGAACCAGTGAAGCTTGTATTTTTTGTCCAACGGCTTTGAAAAACGGCTGAATGGCTCGCTCTAATGTCTGGACAAATGCGGATGCTTCATTTTTCGGCACGGAAAGCATGGCTTGCTCTCGGACGACTCTATAGGGGCCATTGAAATTTACGGTGTCTTCCACCACTTGTTGTTCTGCTTTTGTTAGACCGAATAAGCTGCCAACGAAGGTGTCCAGTGCCTTCCAATCTCGTGTGTCGGTAGGAGCATCGAGCATGTCCGCAAGGCGCAAGGCTTCAGTCTGCTGCTCGTCTGTCAGATTTTCCGGCTTCGGAAACGGGAAGGAGTCGATGTCGGACTTGTAGATAGTTCGACGGCCTGCTCCAATTCTTGAACTTCGCAGGTAACAAAAATGGCGGAATAACGTGCTATTAACGAAAACTGAAAGCAACGACACCACGAGTAATGGTTGGGAATGCCCAGCTCCTGAATATCCAAAGTAACTCTTGGAGAAACAGATATTCTTTTCCGTAATGCGGTATCCAGCTGTTGCGTCTGAATCACTTCCCAAGGATTCAGGAATGATAAGCAAAGGAGCGGAATACAAAGATTCGACTCGCGGACTTTCAATCAATCTTGACGGGTAAAGTTCACCAAATGTCTTTGACGAGAAGATAGGGACATCCGTTTTCTCATCGTTGGGGTTAAACGCGGGTAGTTTGTTGAGCCATTCGGGAGGGGTCTTCTTGCCTTGTCGTTTTAGACTGAATCCGTTTCCACAGGAAAGCTGGTTAGATTTCCAGAAGTCCTTTATGTTTTGAACTTTCGCCAAGCTGCACATTTTCTCCATCACCTGAACATCAAGAATGCTGCCGATTGCCAGAGCCTTGCACAGCCAAGGTAAATCGATGACCGACTGCACCGTCACCTGATGGGCTGATTTGTAATCCAGACGAAACTCGCCGTGCTTCTGAGCTAACTCGTCTTCGCGGATCGGCGTGACGAGGTGGAATGCGTCGGAATCGAGATCAGGTTTTTCGTTCCGGCTCCACAGGAGAATCCACGGCATCTTCATTCCTTTCCAAACCGCGGTTTCCTCTAAGTCCGAACCATTAAGGATGCCAGTAACCCGCATGGCTTGAAACCAAGCATTCCTTGTTTTTACTCCCGCCGGAGTTTGCTTGAGGATGAATCTTGCATCCAGCGCGAAGCCAAGAATGCCGCCGGGCTTGGCCCATTCGGCCGCTCGCCACAGGAAGGGGAGGTCGGGAACGCCTCCGGGATTTTTGTAGTTGGAAGCTAATGAGTCGAGTCCGCGTGATTTCAATACCCGCCGCCCCACTTGAGTTCCGATTTTGTCGAGTTCGACGCCACGGCCATTGCCTGTCACGGCACTCCAAGGTGGATTTCCCACTACAACATCGAAGACTCCGTCAAACTTTTTGACATCAACGGCAAGTCCCAAGCTACCAAGCACAAATCCTGTTTGGCCTTTTTCTTCCTTTGTACGTTGATCAAATAGGACTAGACCTTGCAGTGCTTTCGTAGCATGGTGGGCAGAGGGCGGAGTGGTGATCTCGTTCAGTTCGATGACGGTTATGTAAAGTCCCAAAGCAGCAAGTCGCAGTGCGGACTCACTCACGTCGAAGCCTCGAATCTGATTGTGCAGAATGCCTTCGATGACTTGCTTGCTCGGTCGCCTCGCGTTTGCACCAAGCCGCGCTTTGTCGGCTTCCCATCGTCGTTGTACCAATTCCCGCAGGGCTAAAACAAGAAACACACCCGCACCACAGGCTGGATCCAAAATCTTTGCTTGATGGGCAGGCGTTTCCAGACCGGCCAGGGATTCCTCCACGAGTAGCTTGGCGAGGTTTCGGGGTGTGTAGTGAACGGAGCGGTCTTTGGAATCTTCGCTGTTTACCCGATGACTGAAGTTCTCATATACTTGGCTGAGCACACCGATGGGGATGTGGCGGAATTTGAGATCGTCCCAGTCGATGCCGCGTAAGAGTAGTCCTTTTGTCTGTTCCCAACCGCGTAAAATGGCTTCGAGATGCTCAAAGATGCTGCCCCCGGAATCTTCTCCCGCATCGATGTATACGTTTTCGTATGCTGTCCTTCGTTGCGATTCAGGTGCACTCAGTGGCAACGGCTCGATGAGCGGTAACAAGTCGCCATTGAAGGTGATGTCTAGCCAAGTAGAAGTCTGCGCGGCTCTTTTAGCTGAGGAAAAAACACGCAACAACCGGTGCTCGACCGGATCACCCGCCGCGTCAGGGCAGATGTCTAAAATTAAATCATCCGTGACGATTTTGCGATCAACTAGGAAACGAAAAAAGAGGGCACGGCCAGTCATGGATAATACCGCTAAACCGTCGAGCCTCATTTGGACGACCAATTCATCTACAGCCTTGTCTAGTAGTGTCTTGATTTCCTCAAAAACGGGATCGGAAGACTTGGACTGCCCTCCAAGTTCTGAGAGAGCACCCGTCGAAATTTGCTCAAAGAGAAATGGGGCTCGTGAATCTGATGCGCGAATGGTCTTACCAACTCCTTCCTTGTTTAAAGTCTCTCGATCAAGGTTTAAGGGATAAAGAGTCAGGTCGCCAGGCCGCACAATTGCTAGGACGGCGTGATCTCCACGATTCGCCAATCGTTGCTGAAGTGCCAGTCGAGTCTCTGGCTCCGGCTCCCCAGCTTCTGCGTCAATGATGTACATCACGGGCTTGCCTTGGTATTCAGCCACGGCGTCTGGGAGTCTTTCTGCGTCTTCTTCTACTTGAGAGGATAGGAGATCAAGGTAGGGGAGGTGATCTGGAATTTGTTTCTTTTGATGGCGTAACGAGACTATGCCCGGACACCCGAAAGGATTGAGAGACTCTCTCAATCTTTGGTCATCTGGGTGAATTAAAGCAGGCATCCGATTACGCGATTAAAAATTCTTGTGGCGTGGGAGGGGCTATATGGTTTACGGCAAAAATCAAGAGGATTGTTCAACTAGTTAAGAAAAATTAACCTTTCCCTGGATCCAGCCAGGCAACCCATTCGAGGTGGTCTTTGACGATGATCTCAGGGTAGTCCGGGTTGATCGATTCGAGGATCATGACGCGGCCGCGGTCGTTGAGGTAGTCGGCGTCTTGTTCGTCCTCACGTGGGGGGCGGGTGTTGAAACGTTTGATCGTGTATCCGCCGGCATAGTCAACGAGGTAGATCAGGCCCTTTTTCATGTAGGGGGATCGGCTGGCCTTTTTAAGGCGCATGGTGATGACGTCGCCGTCGTTGATGAGAGGTGTCATGCTGAGCCCGTTGGCGCGGACGTTGATCGTGTCGTTGTCGCCTTCCCAGTCGATGACTTCGGAGGCGATGGAGGCACCAGCGGCGGCGTCGAGGTGAGGCTTGAGGGGGGTGATGTTGCTTTCTTCGGCCTCGTTTGTGGTGGAAGGCGTCAGGATGTCATCGATTGAGTTGATGCTTTCGGCGAGTTTGTTGATGCGGGCGATGGCGAAGTCGGTAAAGTGGTCGCCCTCGACAAGATCAGCGGCGAGCCACGCGGCGAGCTGTTCCGGTGTGGGGTGGCAGGTGATGGTGCCGGATTCTTCGGTGCTCTCGTAATCTTCAAAGGCTTTGGCGATCTTTTGAGACATGGCGAAGGAGAGGGGTTTTGCTTTCGGCGCGAGAAGATTTCTCAGGCTGTCATAAGAATAGCCCGTCTTCCTCGCCAGCCACTTCCGATCTTTGCCTAAAAGGGCAAGTTTGCGATCCACTTCGGTTTTTTCCATGCCCTTCTATCCTTTACTTTAAGCGGCATTGCAAACTTTTTTTTGCCAAAAGGAAAAAAGTGTTTGCAAACGCAAACAAACTTTTGCAAAGTGCACCCATGCCAACGAACGAGACGATTAGTCTAAGCATCGACGGGCTGACCGAGAAGGCCAGCAAAGCCATTTTGGCGATCTGCAACCGATTGGGCTGCACGCCAGACGAGGCGTTGAAGATCATCGCCGATAAACTCACCAACCAGAAAGGGGCGACGGTATGAGGGCTTACGCAATGATCCGCGCCCACGAAGTGAAGGGCGCAAAGAACCTCAACAGACTTTTAGGGGGGCAGCATCAGACCATAGAGGGCCGCGCCCGCTTCCATATTTTAGAAACTTGGGTGCGCAAAGGGAGGGTGATTTTCCTAGT
>JBNNED010000269.1:0-10272 GCA_050285825.1 Verrucomicrobiales bacterium
AAAGCGAGGAAGAGTGGAAAAAAATCCTCACGCCCGAGCAGTTCCACATCCTCCGCCAAGCCGGCACCGAAGCCCCGAACGGCAAGGTCTACAAACAGTTTAAAAAACAAGGCAAAGGCACCTACGTCTGTGCCGCCTGCAACGCCGTCCTCTTCGCCTCCAACCATAAATTCGACTCCGAATGCGGCTGGCCGTCCTTCTACGACCCCGCGAAAGCCCAGAACGTCAAACTCGATACCGACTACAAGCTGGGATACGCCCGCACCGAAGTCCGCTGCGCCGTCTGCGACAGCCATCTCGGCCACGTCTTCTCCGGCGAAAAATTCGCGGCTTTCGACAACCAAACAACCCCCACCGGCAAGCGTTACTGCATCAACGGCATCGCCCTGAAATTCATCCCCGCCGCCGAGGGCGAAGAGAACGCCAAAAAGGACTGATTTTACTCAGCACCCCCTCACCTCACCCGCCCGGACGAACCCGGCGGGTTTTTTCTTTTCCAGCCCGACAAGAATCTCACCCCGAGCACTCTATTACATTGACAACGAAGGCCCTAAGGAGGAAAAAAAGCGCGGCTCGACCACTCAGGCGACCACTCATCATATGAAAAGCATCCACATCCTCGCCCCCCTCTGCGCCCTCCTCGCCCTCACCTCTTGTGACGACGACAACAAACCCGCCAACACCGGCGGTAATCCCAACAACGGTGGGAACAATGGCGGCAATAACGGCGGCAATCCCAACAACAGCGTGCGGAGCTTCGTCGGCAAGCGCGTCCACGTCGTTGGCACCGAAGTCACCGAATCCACCGTCGCCCTCGCCGGCCAAAACTTCGTCACCAACACCACGACCGACCTCGACGTGATCAACGAATACGGCAGCGACGGCATGGTCACCGCCAATGGCACCGCCACCATCACCTCCTTCTCCTCCACCGCGCCGGGCACCCCCAACCTCTCCGGCCAAACAACCCCCGTCACCAACACCGTGCCCTACGAGTTCGCTCTCGCCAACGACAGTGAAACCGCCACCATCACGGTTTACGAGGAGGATAACACCACCATCATCACCTATCTCAGCTACACCAGCGACACCACCGGCACCTACACCCAGGACATCGACGACACCGTCAATGGCGTCCGCATCGTCACCACCGGCTCCGGCACCTTCGAGATCCTCCCCTGAGCCCCTCAGCTCCCTCCACCCCCCTCTCTTCCACTCAGAGCCAGCGAAGGAATCCCCTTCAGAGAAAAGATCACAACGGGAGAATCTTCAGCATGTAACTCTGCGACGACACCGTCCGAGCAGTGTCCCTGAAACCAGAAACAACAGGGAACCGGAAGGTTCCGGGACGACATTCAAAGAAAAATTGTCGGTATAGATGGAAATGGCCGAGCCGCTTCCATTTTTAGCCACGCGATAGACAAAGAACTCACCCGATATAGTGGAATTATCCACGTAGTTCGCCACATAGGTGCCCGCATCACTGACAATCGTCAACGTCAGGTTCGCGCTCGTCGCACTCAAATAATCCGCATCCAATGAGATCTCATAAAGATCACCGGTGGTGGAGCCGACCAAGCTGGGATTTACTCCACTCGAACTCACGGGCGTGAGAGCTGTTCCCGAGCGAATGAGCGTGAAATTATTCCCATTGAAGTAATTCATGGAAACACGGTAAAACGCTCCGCCTGAATTGGAAAAGTTGCCATCGGTAGCTGCGGCAATCAGCGAGAGGTTGGCCGCTGAAGCGCTGCCTTGAGTCACCGAGTTAAAGATGAAATCACTCGAAATTGAGAAATCTTTCCCCGCGCTGTTTTCGGCTTGAACCGAAGCCCAAGCGGAAGCACTTGAAACGATGGCCGCTCGGTAAGTCTGGCTCCCGTTATAGCTCTGAATTTGAAATGCCGCCGAATTGCTCTCTGTGAAGTCCGTGGGGCCATCGGTGGCGTAACTCTCGAAATCTTCCACAAAAGGAATGCTGACGATACTGGCGGAAACGGCAGGTGCCAGGAAATACGCGGCTAGGCAGGAACCCGCTTTCAGAGAGGTAGCGATCGACATGTTCGTCATCTAAAGCAATATCAACGACACCCACAAGCTGAAAATAGCGCCGCCACAATCCGCCCCGAGTTCAATCGGTGAGACTGACTCAATCACTTTCAGGGAACTGGTTTTCCCTGATTGCCCTTCCTTCCAAAACCCTCTCCAATTCCGGATCGTGAAAGACAAAGCCCTCCTCCCGCAGCCGACGCGCCTCCACCCAGCGGCTCTTTAAAATGAGTTCGGTCTCGGTTCGTAGGAGAAAAGCACCCAGCTCCAACATCCAGCGAGTCGCCGGCAAGCCCCAGCCCCGACCCGCCACCCGACGGAAGGCCGCCATCCACTCGGCATTCGTCACCACCCCGGGAGCCACGACATTATAAATTCCTTCCGCCCCTTCGTTCTCCACGCACCAGGCCACGACCCGACAAAAGTCCGTCCCGCTCACCCAGCTCACTCGCTGCCGACCACTCCCCATGCGCCCTCCCAAGCCCCAGCGGCTCAGCGTGAACAAGTAATCGAAAACCGTCCCCTTCTCCCGCGCCACCACCATCGAGGTGCGCAGAGCCACCTTGCGCACCGCTCCCGGCACCGACGCCTGAAAAAAAGCCCGCTCCCAAGCCTGCGCCACTTCCACCGAAAACCCCTTCCCGATCTCCCCCGTCCGCTCGTCCTGCGGCCCGTCCTCGGCATGACGATAAATGGTCGCCGTGCTCGAATTGATCCACAAGCGCGGAGGCTTCCCGCAAGCCGCCACCGCCTCGCCCAGCGCCCGTGTGCTCTCGACCCGGCTCCGTAAAATCTCCTCCCGATGCTTCCGGCCATAGCGACAATTCACCGTCCGCCCCGCCAGATTCACCACGAGCTCCGCTCCCTCAAGCACCTCCACCCAATCACCCAGCGTGCCCCCGTCCCAGCCCATATAGCGCACCCCTTTCACCCGCTCGAAATCACCCGCCGGATCGCGCACCAAAGCCGAAACCTCCCAGCCCTTCTCCCGGAAATACCGCGCCAACAAGCGCCCCAAAAAGCCGTTTCCACCAGCAATCACCATCTTCCGCGTCTCAGTTTTCATATCATTTTGTATTTCTTACTTAATTGAACCCTCCAAAAATCTCCAGGCAGCGCCACAGCGCTTCTCTCTGAAAGTCCGGCGGAAAGAGGCAGGGCAGCGTGGCCAGCACACTCAAAGCCGTCGCCCAGGCGCGCCAAGCCCCCCGCCACTGCCACCGCTCCTCCGCCAGCACCAGGAGTCCCTGTATGAGAAAAAACATGGTCGGCCCGCCATAGCCCGCCCGCGCCGGCAGGGTGATCGCGGCCTCGTGCAGCAGGCCCGACACCAGGAAAACCGCGAACATACCGAGTCGCCGACCACCCACCCGGCTGAGCGGACGTCCCACCACGCGCTGCATCATCTGGCTATAACCGACATTCCATCGGCGACTCCAGAAATCTCCGAACCCTTTCACTTTCAGCGGATTCGGAAACAGGGTCCGCACCGGAAATCCCATCCGCCGCCACCAGCCATTGAGCACCCGCAAAGCCCCGAAGTGAAAACCCAGGCTCATGGGAATGAACATCACATGAACCTGCCGCCATTCGAGCTTCCAGACGAGAAAAGCACCCAGAGCCCCCGTCAGCAGACAAATCAAGCCCACCCGCACATCCTCCCACCAGCTCAAACCTTTACGCCGACACAGAAAACTCCCCGGATCCATCCCGAACCAGGCCAGAGCGAAAATCACATAACGCCCCAAAGGCAGGCTGCGACCGCTCTCCCTGACCCAGATGACGTAAACCAGGCTCTTCATCGCCGCCAGCAGCCAGAGGCAAATCACCACCATGCGCGGCAAGGCCGTCAGTTCCGCGGTCAAAAAATGCGCCCCACCAATCGACAGCGGAACCAGACCCCAGATCAGCCCTTGAGTCACCCGACCCCGTCCCGCCCCGAGCCAGCCCGGCAAGATCCCGCTCAAGACTCCCAATGCCACCCACCAGCCCATCATCCCGCCCCTCCTCCCCACAAGAGCCAGGCATTCCAGCCGAACACTCCTCCGTAAACCGCAGTCAGAGCAATGAAAAGCAGCGTCAGGAGCCACTCGGCGGCGCGATTGAAGGGCGTCGGTGGAATTTCCGCCAAATCAAAGGCCGCAAACTGCAAAACCAGCCGCACCAGCCACCACGCGAAAATAAAACCACTCAGGCAGAGCGCGGCCAGGCTTCCCGCGACAAACCAATCGCGCAAGGCTAAGCTCACCAGCGCGAAAAAGACATGGCTCATCCAGACATAAGCGGCGTAAGTCCACCACATTTGCCGCATCAGCGGCGTCAGCACCGCCGTTTTTTCCCGCCAGCCCAGCACCCGCGGAATGGCCAGGCTCCCGACACAAAGCAGCCCCTGCGCCCACGCCGCCAGAAGCAGAGCGCTCTGTAAAATCTCATTCATCGTCTCTTCGCTCATCACTTTTTCTTCCTTTCCACCGCCTTCAATTCCCGCCGTTCGCCCTGATCGGCCGGCAATTGGACCTGCCAAACCAAGCCACAGCGCCGCAAACCGCACAGAAACCACCAGCCGGGATCAAGCTGCCAGCGGTGCAGGCCCAGACGGGCCGAGCCGGGAAAGGCGTGATGGTTGTTGTGCCACGCCTCTCCCATCGTCAGCAAAGCGATGACAGGAAGGTTGAATCCTTGCACGGCGTGCCCTTCGAGGTGCCAGTCACGCTGACCCGTGTTGTGCGCGAGGTACCCGACGAGCCAATGCCCCGTGAGCGAGACGGTGATTCGGACCGAAATTCCCCACACGGCCAAGGCCCAGCCGCCCACCAGGTAGCACAAAACGGCCCAGGGAAGCTGCTGCCACATCCAGGTCTTCTCCATCAAGCGATAGACCCGATCCGCGGCGACCCGATCCTCGATTTTAAAAACCGGCGGATGCTCCAGCCGCACCTCACAATGGTTTTGCCACAGAAAATCCCGCCAAAATCCGCCCTGATGAATGAACATCGGGTGGCACTTCCGGTGTCGTTGCGCCCAATCACGGATGTCGTGCATGTAAAGAATGCGAAAGGGTCCCCCCATTCCCACCAGCACCCCGAGATGCACGAGGAGATACTCCAGGAGACGCGGGCAGGCAAAACTCCGATGCACCAAAAGCCGATGCAGACCCACCGAATGCCCCGCGCAAAGCGTCACCAGGGTGAATCCCAGCGCCAAGGCCGCGACCTCCATGCGGAAAGTCATCACGCCCCCCACCACGGCAACGAGCGCGTGGAAGGTGAACCAAAGCGACTTCCCGGGAGCCCAGCGCACCTCTCCCGCCAGCGGGTTTGTGCAGGCATCCGCCGCTTTCATTCTCGTGATCTCGTTCATGGCTTTCCTTTGGCTTAATTTTCGTATTTTCAGTAATTTTTGAAACTTCTTCTCAAAAAAAATCACCCGAAAAGCTTCATCGCCATTTGCATGGCCTTGCCGTGAGGCAGAGCCGAGACCCGTTCGGCCATTTTGGCGGCGAAACTGACGAACTCCTCCAGCTCCTTGGTCATTTCCCGGAACGCCACTCCCTCCGCACTCGTCATCCCTTCACTCTCCGCCTCGCAGTCCCGTAAAACCTTCAGAATGGGCTCGATTTCACGTCTTTTTCGCTCGATGCAAATCCGCCGAAACATCTCCCAGACGTTCTTCTCCGCCCAGAAATACTCCTTGCGTTCGCCTTTGCGCGTGACGATTTTCACCAATCCCCACTGGACGAGTTCTTTCAGGTTCCCGTGGGCATTGCCGCGACTGATCTGGAGCGCTTCCATGACCTCATCCGTGCTCATCTCTTCGAGACTCGTCATGAGCAGGGCGTGAATCTGCGCCATCGTGCGATTGATCCCCCACTGCGTCCCCATCACCCCCCACTGCGCGACAAAATCCTCGCGCACCCGCAGCAAACGCTCCTTCTCGCTTTCCTTCTGACCACTCTCTTCGCTCATCTGTTTCAGTAATTACTGAAAGTCCGATCAGCCATCAAGTTTAAAATGAGAAAAATTGCTCTTTGCTTTCTCTCAACACAGCCCGGAAGCTCCTAAGTCGTTGAAGAAAAGAAACTTCTCGGGGGACTCACTCCACCAAGTGCCCGAGAATGGGGCGGAGTTTTTCGACGGTGGCTGTGGGCCAGTGGACTTTCGGGGTGAAGAGGGCTCCCTCAAGCGAGCGGTGCTCGGGCCAATCCGGCGTGCCGGGGATGCGGGGAATGACGCGTTGGAGGATGGCCTTGGCCATGGCGGCATTGGCGGCGAGGTGGTCGCCGACAACTTCCGCACTGACCACTTCCTCACTCCAGCAGTCGTAGTCCGTGACCAGCCCGAGGGTGGCGAGGGCGATTTCCGCTTCGCGGGCGAGCTTGGCTTCGGGGAGGTTCGTCATGCCGATGATGTCGAATCCGAAACTACGGTTCACGGCGCACTCGGCACGTGTCGAGAACGCCGGGCCATCCATGCAGACGTAGGTGCCGCCGTTGTGGATGTCGGCTCCCTCCTCTTGCCCCGCTTCGAAGAGGAGCTCGCGGAGCCCCTCGCTGATGGGTTCGGCGAAGCTGACGTGGCCGACGATCCCTTCGCCGAAAAAAGTGTGATGCTCGCGGCGGCTGGTGCGGTCGTAATACTGCCGGGGCAGGACGATGGAGCGTGGCGGGTATTCCTCGCGCAGGCTCCCGACAGCCGTCGCGCAGATGATCCAGCGCACCCCGAGCGAGCGCAAGGCCCAGAGGTTGGCGCGGTGATTGACCTCGGTGGGCAGAATCGAGTGATGCCGTCCGTGACGGGCGAGAAACCACACTTTCCGTCCCGCGAAACGTCCTCCGACGAAAACTTCCGAGGGTTTTCCGTAGGGAGTCTCGATTTCCCGCTCTTCGATCTCTGCGAGACCGTCGAGGTGGTAAACGCCACTGCCGCCGATCACGCCGATGGCCGCTTCTTCCGTGCTTGTTTCTGCCTTCATGATGCTCTGCGGCCCCGTCAGACCGGCTGAAAAAGTGATAACATGCGAGCCCCCCGGTGCAAGCCCTCGTCGGGCGGGCTTCCTTCAAACCCCGTCCTTTCTCGCCGGATCTTCGTCGGGTGCTCCCGTCGCCGACGGAGCTTCTTTCACCTCGCCCTCCAAGCTCGTCCCTGCCACTGCCCCCGTGGCCGCTGGCGCTTCGCCGGAACCGGCTTCCCCGGCGACTTCGAGATCCCCTCCGCTCACGATCACACTGTCCACCCCCCGATCTTCGTCCGAAAGCTGGCCTTTCGCGAGGATGCGTGAAACGAGGGGGCGCAGCGTGAGTCCCTGCACGGCGATGGAGAAGATGACGATGACGTAAGTGGCGACGAGGATGCCGTCGCGCACGCCATCGGGCACGCCTTCGCGCGGGATGGCGAGGGCGAGGGCTACGGAAATCCCGCCCCGCAAGCCCCCCCAGGTCAGAATACAGGTGACACCGGGAGTGAAGCTGCGGAATTTCTGCAAGACCGCGACGGGAATGCTGATGGCGGTGAAGCGGCAGAGGAGGGTCACGATGATGAGGATGCCCCCGGCCATGAGTGACTCGTCAGTCCAGGCGATGATGAAAATTTCCAAGCCGATGAGCAGGAAGAGGAGGGCGTTTAGGACTTCGTCGATGAGTTCCCAGAAGAGATCAACGTGCTGGCGCGTGACATCGCTCATGGCGAGGCGACGTCCGTGGTTGCCAATCATCAGGCCGGCCACGACCATGGCCAGCGGACCGCTGAGGTGCCAGTAGGAAGCGAGACTGTAACCCCCGGTGACGAGCGCGAGCGTGATGAGAAGTTCCACCTGGTAGTTATCAATCGAGCGTAGCAGGTAAAAGCACAGCCCGCCCGCGATGGCGCCGAGGAGAATGCCGCCGCCCGCTTCTTGGAGGAAGAAGGTGCCGACTTCGGCGAGGTCGAGCTCGGCCTGTCCGCTGCCGGAGCCGATGGCGTAGGAGAGGAGGACGAGGTAGATGACGACGCCCACGCCGTCGTTGAACAGCGACTCACCGGTGATCTTGGTTTCCAGCGACTTCGGCACGCCCGCTTTCCGCAGGATACCGAGAACGGCCACGGGATCGGTGGGCGAGATGAGGGAGCCGAAGACGAAGCACCAGGGCAGCGGGATGTCGAGCCCGCACCATTGGAAGACGTAGTAGGAAATAAAGCCGATGAGGCAGGTGGAAAGGAGGACGCCGGCCGTGGCGAGGATGGCGACAAGTCGCCGCTGCATTTTGAGATCCGAGAGATTGACGTGGAGAGCTCCTGCGAAGAGAAGATAGCTCAGCATCCCCTTCATCAGGGTTTCGTTGAAATCGATCTGACTGACAAAACGGGTGGCGATGGCGGTGAAGCCCTCGAATTTCTGCCCGAGCAGGATCATGCCGAGGCTGACGAGCAGGCCGATGAGCATGATGCCGATGCTGTTGGGAAGCTTGAGCAGGCGATGATTCAGGTAGCCGAAAATGGCGGCCAGGGTGAGGAGGATGGCGGAGATGTCGAGCAGGCTCATGGTTGGTAGCGTTTGACGAGTTCGCGGGCTTCGGTGGGAACGAGTTCTTCCCAGGGATTTCCTTCACGGGCGAGGCGGAGAATTTCGCGTCCGCTGTGTTCGAGCAGAGCTTCTTCCGCGCAGGGGATGGCACGGATCAGGCCGGCCTCGTGAAAATGACGGTAAAGGTGTCGCAAGTGACTCGGCGCGCGGAAGTTATCGGCGGTGACGATTTCCCCCGTGCGGCGGTTCTTCCAGGGATAGACGTGGAGAACGACGCCGCTGCGGAAGAGGCGACCGAATGACTCGAGGATGCCGCCGGCGAGTTTTTCCGACCACTTTTCCTTGAAGAGCTCGGTCAGGAGACCTATCGAGAGCGTCAGGCAGATGCGCTCGTTGGTGAAGCGGCTCAGAGTGGCGGCGATGCGGTGGAACTCGGGGCAATTCGAGACCATGACGGTCTTGCCGAGGGCCTGTAAGGTGTCGGCGCGGTCGAGGAAGGAGACGAGGTCGACCTCGCCATCGCGGAGCAAGTTACTCAACGACAACTCGCAAACTTCGCGCACTTTTTCCCCGCTTTCTTCCGGCAAATCAGCGACGAGTGCCTCGCGCGAGCGAGCCAGCATGTCGAGATGGACGTGCGTGACGGGCATGAAACTCCCCCGCAGGACGACGAGCGGGCATTTGTAGAAAATTTCCGAAGGCTGGACGACTTCTCCTTTCTCCGTGAAGACGGCGGCAGAGGTGAGCCCTTGGGAAACGAGTTCCAGGGCACAGAGGCGGTTGTCCACCATGCGGAAGGACTCGCCATTGAACTCCAGCATGTCGATCTCGATCCGGCCCGGCGTGATGAACTCGGAGAGCGAGCGGATGAAGCGGGAGAGATCGAGCCGGTGGTGGTAAGCGGCCCAGATCAGGTTCAGGCCGAGAATGCCCAGCGCTTCCATCTGGTCGACGTTTTCCTGATCGAGGAGGCGCACGTGGAGGAGGATTTCGCCAACCGGTCCGCCCACGACGGCCTGATAACGAATGCCGAGCCAGCCGTGGCATTCCGCACTGTCCTGATAACCACGGGCGCGGACGGTGTCGGCAAAGGAGAAAAAGCGGGAACTTTTCCCCCGGTCTTTCTGCAGTCGGTCGACCATGAGGTCATATTCGTAGCGCACCATTTTCTGCATGCGCGCGCGCGAGACGTAGCGACGGCACTTGCCGTAAATGGAATCGCTCACCGTCATATCGTAGGCCGAGATCGTCTTGGCGACCGTGCCGGCGGTGGCGGAAGCGCGGAAAAACCAGTTCGCGACCTCTTGTCCGGCCCCGATTTCCGCGAAGGTGCCGTAAATCGAGGGGTCGAGATTGATGGCCTGGGCCTTGTCGTATGGGGAGTTGGGCTGATCCATGTCGACTTAGTTTTCCTCCTGCAGGCGCACCCAGCCGTCGCCCACGACCTCGGTGATGAGCACCTGGTCGTCGTTGCGCGGGTTTTCAGGGTATTTGATCCGCAGGCGCATCGCTTTTTCCTGTTGTTCTTTGAACTGATCGATGATGGCGGCTTCTTCCGGCGAGCCGCGTTTGACGTAGCCCCAGAGGTCCTCGAAGCTGTCCTTGAAGCGCAGGCGGAAGGATACCCACTGGCGGTCGTCGCTGAAATCGTAGTTGTAATAACTTTCCAGCAAGATCGTCACCCGCACGAGCTGATCCGTTTGCGGCTTTTTCTCACGGAGATCC
>JBNNED010000270.1:0-7162 GCA_050285825.1 Verrucomicrobiales bacterium
CGACGGCGTGTTGCAGGACTTCCCCGCGGAGGTGGACCTTTGGCTCGTCGCGGCGGGCGAGGGAAAAACGCCGGTGAAGGAGTTCCTCAAAAACGGCTTCCGCTTCGGCATTTTCCCGCACCTGGTCGACGGCGAGTGGGTTTACGACAGCAATCTCATGCTCCTCGACCAGCAAGCGAAAGTTCGCGGCATCCCGGGAGGCGATTGGAGTTATGACTTTGAGAAAGTGGCTCAGATGGAGGCCGATTACGCGCAAGCCCGGATCGAGCACCCCGACAAAGAGCTCATTGCCCCGCCCATGACGACGGCGAAATTCCGCGACATTCTCCTCACCTCCATCACCTATCTCCGCGATCACCCGCCCGAAAACCCCGAGAAGTAATCGGCCCTCCCTCCTTTCTTCTCTCTACTTACTACTCAAAAATGACCCAACGCAGCAAAATCATCACCATCTACGCCGTCGTCGGCCTGATCTGCGCCCTCATCATCGGGCTCGCCTTCCTCCTCGCCGGCCTGAAACAAAAGCAGCAGGACGGGGGCGCCATCGCCACCGACATCGGCAAAGAAGAAGTCCCCGTGCTCAAGACGCTGGAAGGTGATCTCGAACTCGTCAAGCAGGACGGCGAGACCGTGCGCGTCTCCGATCTCAAGGACAAAGTCTGGGTCGCGGCCCAGTTTTACGCAACCTGCCCGATGTGCGCCGCGCGCAATGGCGAGCAACTCGTCAACATTTACCGCAAGTACGAGCAGCACGAGGACTTCCGCGTCGTCTGCTTTTCCATCGATCCCGAGCACGACACCCTGGAGCACCTCAAGGCGCTGGAAGAGAACCTGGACGTCGATGGCGACAAGTGGTGGTTTGTCAAAGGCGATCCCGAAGCGATGAAAACCTTCATGATCGAGCAAATGGGCTATCCCGAAATCCGCGAGCGCACCGACCAGGCGGAAATCGACATCAAAGGCCGCTGGGCGCACGATCTCGGCATCGAGGTCTTCGACGGCATGGACCTCCTCATCAAAGCCAATCTCGACAAAAACCCCTACAACGATCCCGAAGCCCAGCGCGCCCTCCTCGACGTCGCCATCGAACGCGCCCTGCAAGCCCAAGGAACTTAGGCGTCCCGCCTGAGAACCCACAAAAAAACGGCGCAGCCGCACTCTCCAAAAAAAACCAAAGCACCAAAAACTCAAAAACCAAAGAAGACCGCCAGATCTCAGACATTCAGATTCTCAGAGCCAAAACAGAGCGGCAGCCGAAACGAAGTGGAGACAGCCGATGGCAAATTCCATCCGCGAAACCAAGGAACTTAGGCGTCCCGCCTGAGAAAACGACTTTTTTAAGGCTCGTTCAGCAGCAGGATTGTTGACCAAGCATAGAAGTAGGATATTCTTACGCTGTGACCACGGTGCTTTCCCAGAAAGGTCAGATCGTTCTCCCTGCCTCCTTGCGGTCGAGACTCGGTCTGAAGCCAGGCGACGACTTCGAGAGTTAGGATTAGGAGATGGCACGCAAGCGTTTAGAATTCAGTGATCGTCAGAAGGCAGAGATCTTTGTCCGGGACCGAGCGACTTGTTGTTTTTCAGGGGCGAATTTGTGGTTGTTGGACGAGTTTATGCGACCCGAGATGCAGATTGATTGGGTCGATCATGTCATTCCGGCGGCCCATGGGGGCGGAAATGAGCTGGAAAATGGCGTGTGTGCGGCGCATCGATTCAATGCCAAAATGCGGCAGAATGTCGCAGACCGCTCTTACCTCTTTCGTGACGGCATTCCAACGGAATTTTACCACGCGGTCTTTGGACCCTTGCCAGAACGAGAGCGAAACCGGCTACGCCGACTCGCCAAGTTGGAGTGGGCGGATTGGTATTTCAACCGCTCTCTCGCATGGATCCTTCAGGCTTTCGAGCGTCGTTGCATCACTGACTTTTATGCGGATCGGTATCGGAGGGGATTCGATTATTGGGTATCAGCGGCTTACCGAAAATTGCTGAGCTACCAGAAGTATCAGACAGGGGAGAGCTTGGAAGCGCGAGGGATTGTTGTGCAGCCCGCGCAGATTGAGGCGACTTTTTTGACGCTCCGGAATGCAGCCTCGCACGAGGAGTTTGTGGCTGTGTGCGAAGGCCTTTTCCCGGCTTATCGACGGAATTTTCTCGCGTGGTCTGGTTATTTTTGGAACAGCGAGACGCGTGAGGAGATGGCTTCCGCCTATGAAGCGGCTGTGGCTGATCCCCAATTGTGTGAAAAGTTACGCGAGACGATCCAGAGTCATCACGCAGTCCACTCACTGAGCCATTCCTAAACAAGTCAACAAACTCATCGCCATCATGTCCGACATTCTCGCCCGCAGTCCGCAGTTGGAGCGCCAGAAGACCTTGAACCGCATCGTGTGGGTGCTCACGGGGGTCGTCCTGCTCATCGTGGTGGCGATGCGCTCGCCTTACAAAATCCCCTTGCCGGAGGGTGTTTCCTTCTCCTTCCTCCCGCCCGTCCACGCCTTGCTGAACAGCCTGACGGCGCTCTGTCTCGTCGCGGCCGTGGTCGAAGTGAAAAAAGGGCGGATCGCGCGTCACCAACGCTGGATGACGGCGGCCTTCGCGCTCTCGACGACTTTTTTGCTCTGCTACGTCGCCTATCATTTCACGACGACGGAGACCCGTTACGGCGGCCAGGGGGTGATGCGCTTGGTTTATTTTTTCTTCCTCATCACCCACATCATCGGCGCGGCCATCAGCCTGCCCTTCATCCTGCTGACCTACGTCGCGGCGTGGACGAATGACTTTCCGCGCCACCGGCGACTCGCCCGCAAGGTCTTCCCGCTCTGGCTCTACGTCGCGGTGACGGGCCCGATCTGCTACTTCCTCCTCATGCCTTATTATTGAACGGGCAAGGAGGAGAGCGGCACAAAATTCGCCCTCGGCGGGCGCGCGGGCTTGCGGACAGCGGTCGGCTTGGTTATGGCTCGGGCATGCCGGGAACCGTTTATTTTGACTTGGAGACGCAGCGGAGTTTTGGAGATGTGGGCGGGGCGGCGAATAAGGACAAGATGGGGATGTCGGTGGGCGTGACCTTCAGCACGGAGACGGGAAAGTATCATATTTACGGCGAAGACGAGGTCGAGGCGCTCATCGACCAGCTCGTGAAGGCGGATCTCGTCGTGGGCTTCAACCACATTTATTTCGACTACCCGGTGCTCCAGGGTTACACCATTTACGATTTGGCGAATCAGACGGTGAACTGCGACATGCTCATTGAGTTGGAAAAAGCGCTCGGGCATCGCATCAAGCTGGATTCCGTCGCTTCCGCCACTCTCGGCGTGGGTAAAACGGCGGACGGTCTCGACGCCCTGCGCTGGTGGCAGGCCTATAAAAAATCGGGCGACCCGGATTACATGATGAAGATCGCCGAATACTGTTGCTACGATGTCAAGGTGACGAAGGAGGTCTACGAATACGCCGCCAGGCACGGGCATTTGAAATACGACGACCGCGGGGGAAATCTCCAGGAGGTCGAGATCACTTGGTAGGAAATTTTGCGCTGGGCGGCGTGCTCGAAGCTGAAGCATACTTGCCGAATGAAAGACTCCTTCCTTGGCCTCTTGCTGTGGTTGTTCTGCGGGATGGGCGTGATCTCTGCCGATGAGCCGGTTGACGCCAATTCCTTGCACCAGAAGATGTTACTGGGTTATCAAGCTTGGTTTGCAGCTCCGGGCGACGGCTCGCGCGTGGGGGGCTGGCACCATTGGTTTCGTGAAAAAGAGGGGGAGCTGCGACCCGTTTTCGAGATGTGGCCGGACATGAGCGAGCTGACGGAGGAGGAGAAATTTCGCACCCCGCTGCGCTTGCCGGATGGCCGGCCGGCCTACGTTTTTTCGTCTCACCAAGAGAAGACGGTGCGGCGTCACTTCAAGTGGATGGAAGAGGCGGGGATCGATGGTATTTTGCTCCAGCGCTTCATCGGCGAGGCGCAGGATGAGAGGTTTTTCACGTTTCGCAACGCCGTGACAAGGCATGTCATGAAGGGGGCGGAAAAACACGGACGCGTCTTCGCCCTCGAATACGACATGGCCGCGCGGCAGGCCGAGGAGGTCAAAAAAGATTGGATCTACCTCGTTGATGAGCTAAAAATCACGGCAAGTCCCCGCTATTTACGCCACAAGGGCCGCCCGCTTCTCGGCCTCTGGGGAATTGGTTTCAAACACCGCGAAGGCAGCGCGAAAGAGGCCCGGGAGCTCATCGCGTGGTTTCAGAAAGACGCTCCGGAGAAATACCGGGCCACTGTGCTGGGTGGGGTGCCCACGCACTGGCGGCGCGGGGTGGGGGATTCTCAAGCCGGCGAGGAGTGGGCGGCCGTTTACCGCTCGCTGGATGTGCTCAGCCCGTGGACGGTCGGGCGCTACCGCACGGAGGCCGAGGCGGACCGCTTTCGGCAGGAATTTTTGCTCCCCGATCTGGCGGAGGCGAATCGCCACGGATTCGAGTACCTCCCGGTGGTTTTTCCCGGTTTTTCCTGGCAGAATCTCCACGACGGCGAGTTCAATCAAATCCCGCGTCTCGGCGGACGCTTTTACTGGCGGCAAGTCCACAACGCCGTGGCCTCGGGCGCGACGATGATCAAAACGGCGATGTTCGATGAGGTCGACGAAGGCACCGCCATGTTCAAAACGGTCGCCCGGACTCAGGATTCGCCCGCGGGTTTTCTCGCTCTGGACGCGGATGGCGAGAGCTTGCCGAGCGATTGGTATCTGCGGCTTTCGGGGGCCTGCTCCCGGCTCCTGCGCGGAGAAATTCCCCTCAGCACCAAGCTTCCGATCAAGCCGTGAGGCCCACGAAGGTTCCTCGTGGAAAAATCCATAGCATTTTATAATGGCTTTCCATTCGGGACTCCGCTTGGATGCGAATGTCGTGAAGGAAGTTTGGGAAATGGCGATCAGTCCGGGCGTTTTGCCCTTTAGTTTGCTCTTGGTGCCGGTGGCGCTTTATTGGCTGCTGTGCCTCGTTGGCATCGCGGATCTCGATTTTCTCGATGCGGATTTTGAGACCGAAGCGGAGGCCAGCGTTGATGTCGAGGGCGAGCTCTCTGAGGGTGATTCGACGCAGAGTGGGGGCTTTTTACACAGCGTGATGCAGTTTTTTAACGCCACGGACGTCCCGGTGATGCTCGTGCTTTCCGTTTTTCTCGTCCTCTTGTGGATGTTTGCGATGATCGGGAATCTCGTTCTGCCCTTGCTCGGTCCCTCCGTGATCGCGCTCGCTTCCCTCGTCGGAGGCGCTTTGGCGACGAAGTTGCTGACCCAGCCGCTGCGCCCTCTTTTTCGCAAGTTGAAGGACGAGGAGAAAGACCCCGTCATCGGGAAAACGGCCGTGGTGCGCTCGGGCGAGCTCGATGACAAGGTGGGCCAGGTGATGCTGGAGCACCGGGGGACTACTAATTATCTCATCGCGCGGGTCGCGGATGGCACGGCGTCGGTCGCGAAAGGCCGGGAGGTCATCATCTACGGCTACGACGAGGAGTCGGGCCTCTACCTCGTGAAATCTTTGGAAAATTCAGAAACGTAAGAGATCAAAAAAATGAAAACGCAATTGATATTAGACAACCCGCTGCTGGCGGACCTTTCGGGTGTGGTGTTGGTGATCGCCTTCGGGCTGGCCGCCGTCATCGGGATCATCGTGGTGATGATGATCTTTTTCGCCACCTTCCTGCGCAAAGTGGCGAAGGGTAAGGCACTTGTGAAGACGGGGCAGGGCGGGACGAAGGTCGCGTTCGATAAGCTCATCTTCATTCCCGTCCTCCACCGACTCGAAGAAATGGACATCTCGCTGAAACGCATTGAGATCGACCGCACTGGACGTAACGGCCTCATCTGCAAAGACAACATGCGCGCCGACATCAAGGTGGCTTTCTTCGTGCGCGTCAACCCGACGGAAGAGGACGTTTTGCGCGTCGCGCAGTCGGTGGGCTGTGAGCGCGCCAGCTCGCAGGATGCCATTCGGGAGCTTTTCGACGCGAAATTCTCGGAAGCCCTGAAGACGGTCGGCAAGCACTTCGACTTCATCGAGCTTTACGAAGACCGCGACAAGTTCCGCGATGAAATTCTCAAAGTCATCGGCACCGACCTGAACGGCTTCGCTCTCGATGACGCCGCCATTGATTTCCTTGAGCAAACGCCCTTGGAAATGCTCGATCCCGACAACATTCTCGACTCCGAAGGGATCAAGAAAATCACCGAGCTCACGGCCACCCAGGCCAAGTTGGCCAACAACATTCAGCGCGACAAGGAGCGCGTCATCAAGCAGCAGGATGTCGAAGCCCGCGAGGCCATTCTGGAGCTGGAACGGCAGTTGGCCGAGACCGAAGCACGGCAGAAACGCGAGGTCGAGTCGGTGAAATACCGCGAGGAGGCCGAAGCCGCGAAAATCCGCGAGGAGGAACGCCAAAAGTCCGAACAAGCGCGTATTGTCGCCGAAGAGGAGATCCAGATTTCGGAGGAAAACAAACAGCGCCAGGTGCTCGTCGCCCAGCGCAACAAAGAGCGCACGGATGCCGTCGAATTAGAGCGCATCGAGCGCGAGCGCATGCTGGAAGAGATTGAGCGCAAGCGAGTCACGGAGCTGAAGGCCATCGAAGCCGAGAAGGCCGTGGAACAGCAGAAGAAAGAAATCCAGGACGTCATCCGCGAGCGGGTGGCGGTCGAAAAAACGGTCGTCGAAGAGCAGCAGCGCATCAAGGACACCGAGGAATTCGCCACCGCCGACCGGCAGAAAAAGGTCACCGTCACCCTCGCGGAGGCGCAGGCCGAGGAAAAACTCATCGCCCAGATCAAGGAGGCCGAGGCACGCAAAAAAGCGGAAGAACTCCATGCCGACGAGAAGGCCTACGCCGTTCTCAAAGAAGCCGAAGCGGCGAAATCCGCGAGCGAGTTGCGCGCCGCCGAGCGCGTCATCGCGGCGGAAGCCGAGCAGAGTGCGAGCGAGAAAGAAGCCGCTGCCAAGAAGATGCTGGCGGAGGCCATTGCCAAGGAATCGGCCGCCCAGGGCATGGGCGAAGCCGAGGTCCTGCGCGCCAAAGGCCAGGCCGACGCGGAAGCGATCGAGCAGAAGGCCGCAGCCATGAAGCTCTTCGAAGAAGCCGGCCAGGAGCACGAGGAATTCAAGCTCAAGC
>JBNNED010000271.1:0-4454 GCA_050285825.1 Verrucomicrobiales bacterium
AAGCGATGCGCTTGATGGCGCTGAGTTGCCTCGGTCAGTGGGAAAAAGCGGTGGCGCTGGACTTGGTCGACGGTCGGGCCCGGGGACGCGAGCGGCAGAGTGGCAAAGACGCGCGGCAGGCCCTCTCTGCGGTGCTGCCCGATCTGATGAAAGCGGGAGCTGAAGTGCAGGACGAGGCCCTCAAAACGGCCGGTCGCATCAGCCTCGCGCTCGATCACGCATCGCTGGCCCGACGGGTGCGGGATGACAATGCGGAGCTGCGGGACCGCCTCACCGCGCTCTCACTTCTCGCTTCGCAAAAATCTCCGGAACTGCCTGCAGTCCTTGAATTTGCGCTCTCCAGCAAGGAAACGGCGCTGGCGGCGGCGGCTTTGCCGGTTTTGGCGAAAAAAGAAGCGGAAAAAGGACGGGAACTCGCGACGCAGTGGCTGGCACGCGAGGACTTGGGGCTGCGACGCAGTGCCTTGCGCGTTTTTGCGGCGCATCCCGGCAAAGAAGCGGCAGCGGGTTTGGCCACCGCCTTGGAGTCCTCGCTGGCTGGAAAATGGCCGGCGGCTTTGATCCTCGAGCTGGAAGCAGCGGCGGCGGCGAACGGGAAATTCCTCCCTGCTGACTTGCTGGCTCGTTATGAAAAATCCCTCGCGGAACGACGCGGTAGCGACTCCGTGGAAATCGCTTACGCCGGGTCACTCGTCGGTGGCGATCTCGCCAAAGGCCGGGCCATCGCCCTGAATCACCTCGCCGCGCAGTGCGCCCTGTGCCACGCCTTCGGCGAGAGCGGCTCAACGGTCGGGCCGAGCCTCGCCCACATTGGCTCGAAAGGCGCGGTCCACATTCTCGAATCGCTCGTCCAGCCCAATGCCCAAATCGCGGAAGGCTACGGCAGCGGGACGATCGTGCTGAAAGACGGAGCGAGCGTCAGCGGCACCTACCTGAAGGAAGACGCGGGCGAAGTGCGCGTCAAACTGGCCGACGGCACGGAGAAAGTCGTGCCGAGAGCGGAGATTCAAGAAATGACGCCCGCTCTCTCGACCATGCCGCCGATGGGAGCCATTCTCAATCGCACGGAACTCCGCGACCTCGTGGCCTACCTCGAAAGCCTGAAGTGAGAAGCGCCGTGGCATGGACGTCCTGTCCCTGTTTGAGCAGAGGGTCACGGACGAGGCGTTCGTGCCAGATTCTGCCAAGTTGGGACCTTTCATTTCAACAGGCGCGGCGTCGGCGAAGACTCAGGAGAGACCCTGCGCTGAGAAGTGTGATGAGGGAAGACGGCTCCGGGATGACGCTCAAGGTAGAAGCGGCGGCGGTGGCGTGTTCGCGGGAAGCGAAACTGGTATAGCTTCCGGATTGAGAGGTGCGGTAGATGACGAAGGTCGCAAGGTCGTTGCTGTCAGCATTGAGAAAACTATCGAGCCCCGCTGAACTGAAGTTGACCGCTCCAGCCCCCGTGACGTCGAAGTTGCCGAGGAGGGTCAGGTTCGTGCTATTGATACTGCCTTCCGTGCTGGTCGTTCCAGTGTCGGAGCTGTTGAAAGTGAGGGTGCTTTCGATAAATGCTTCATCGCCTGTCCCGTCGTTGATGCCGTATACCTCGAAGGAATAAGCTTCCGAACTCAGGTATTCCAAGTCCAAGGAGGCGCCGCTGACGGGGTGTGTCAGTGAGCTGATATTGAAACGGATGAGGGCGATTTGGTCCTTTGTTTTGGACTGAGCGGATCCACCGTCATTCGTTGAGCCTAAAGTGGCTGAGCTTCCATAGTTCGTGTCGCCGTTGCCTTGCCAAAGATAGGTGTCGGCTTCGGCGGTGATGGTGGTGGCGGCGGATGCGGCTTGGCTGAGTGAGATGAGAAGAAGAAGGGTTCGGGTCATTTTCATGGCAATCGAGAAAGGATTGTTAATGCACAGACCGCTATGTAAATGAAAAAACGCCAAAAAATGAGATGAAGTCATTTCAGGCTTTGTCGGATGTGGAAATTGGGGGAGTTTAGGGCGATGAGCGCATTGATTGATCGGTCGGAGAAGTCTCGTTTCGAGTGGGTGGAGGATGGTTTTGTGGCTTTTGCCGATTATCGGCTGGAGGGTGCGGTTTTGGTCATTCCGCATGTCGAGGCTGCTCCGGAGCTGCGTGGGACGGGGGCGGCGGGGCGCTTGTTGCGCGCGGTGATGGAGCGGGCGCGGGAGGAAGCCTGGAAGGTGCGTCCGCTGTGTGGCTACGCGGCCGCTTAGTTGCGAAAGCACCCGGAATTTGCGGATTTGGCGCAGGGAGGTGATTGGGAGATAGTGGCATGGACGTCCCGTCCCTGTCTGGGCAGAGGGTCACGGACGAGTCGTCCGTGCTACGTTTTCCCGAAAAAGCCCGGTGAGTCGGGGCGGGGCGTCGGGGATGAGGAGGCGGAGGGAGAGCTCTTCGCGGGCTTCGAAGAAGGCGGGGGCGTCGGGGAGGAGGCAGGCGGCGGTGGCGAGGGGGTCGGTGAGGGTGGCGCTGGGGGCGATGACGCTGGCGGCGCGTTGGGTGGTGAGGCCGAGGCCGGTGGCGGGGTCGATGAGGTGGGCGTAGCGGGTGCCGTCGATGGTGACCGATTGGTGGAGGTCGCCAGAGGTGGAAATGGCGCAGTTGGAGAGGGTGATGACCTCGTCCAGCTCCAGGCGCGTGGTGCGCAGGCCGACGTTCCAGCCGGGCCGACCGGGGGGCGGGTCGCCGAGGCGGAGGTCTCCCCCGGCGGCGATCATTGATTGGGGGAAGCCGGCTTTTTGCAGGCTGGCGAGCATGGCGTCGGCGGCAAATCCTTTGGCGATGCCTCCGAGATCAAGCTGCATGCCGGGAAGGGCGAGGGTGGCGCTGCGGGTCTCGGGATCGAGCTGGAGATGGCGGAAGCCGCAGCGGGCTTGGGCTTGCGCGAGGACCGGGGGCTCGGGAAGAGCGCGGTTTTTCCGGCTTTCGCGCCAGAGGCGGGTGAGGGGCCCGAGGGTGGGATCGTAAGCGCCCTGGGTGAGCCGCGCGGTTTGGAGAGCGTGGTCGAGAAGTTGATAGAGGGTGGGGGAGAGCGGGTGGGCCTGGCCGTGGGGGGCGCGGCAGAGGCGGTTGAGCTCGGAATCGGCCTGGTAGTCGCTGGCGACCTCTTCAATCCCGGCGGCGAGGGCGAAGGCTGCGTGGAGGGCGCGGCGGGCCTGGTCCGGCTCGGCGCTGTAGCAGGTAATTTGGAAGAGGGTGCCCATGAGCGGGCGACTTTCGTGGATTTTTTCCACCGCGGGCTCGTTGGCGGGTTTTTTTTCGCCGCAGGCGCTGAGAATGCCGAGGGCGAGGGTTGCCAGGAGGCGGATTTTCATGTGGGATGGTTAGCATGAGCGAGGGGGAAAGACCAGCGTTGACGACGGAAGAGGAGGTCATGTTTTTTGACACCGATGTGGGGGGCGTGGTCCACAATATCGCCTATCTGCGCATGATCGAGACCTGCCGGACGCGCCTGGCGGGGCTGATGGGAATGGATTTGCGGGAAATGGCGGAGACGAAGATTTTTCCCGTGGTGGTGCGCACGGAGATTGACTACCGGCGGCCCGGGAAGTTGGGGGATTTCCTCCTGATCGAGGGCCGGCTGGCGGAAGTCGAGCGCGCACGCTTCTGGTGCGAGTTCGTGGTGCGCCGGAAGGACGACGGCACGGAGCTGGTGACCTGTCGCCAAAGCCTCGCCCTCGTCCGCATGCCGGAGGGTCGGCCATTGAGATTGCCGAAGGAATGGGGGGAGCTTTAAGGGGGCTCAGGAGCGACGGCGCTTGAGGAGGCCCAGGCTACCGAGCAGCGCGGCGAGGAGGGCGGAGGGCTCGGGAATGGGGTCGGCGAGCCCGAAGGCGTCGATTCTGATCGGGGCGTCGGCTCCGCTGAGGGTGCCGGAAGCACTTTGGGAACCATCACTCAGGTCTTGGGTGAACCAGGCGGCGGGGCCGCTACCGCTGGGATCGGTCATGAGGTAGAATTCACCGTCAGCATTGTTGACGGCGAACATGTTTTCCGCCCAACCGCCGACGGCGTTGAAGCTTGGGTTGGCGTAGGCCGTGGCCACGGCGGTGGTGGGGTTGATGAGGTAGCTGTCAAAGCTCCCGATTCCTTGGTCGATGCCGAGCAGGCTGCCATCGGCCAGAACTTCGATGGAGTCGATGCGCTGGGGGGCGTCTCCGGTGAGGTTGGCCGTGTTGAGAAGGTTCCCGCTGCTGAGTTCCAGGGTGTAAAGAGTCGCGTTTTCTCCGGACGTCGAGCTCATCAGGTAATAGCGGTTGTTTGCTTCATCGAGCGCGAACATGCCGTCGCCCCAGCTCCCATTGAGGGTGATCGTGCTGGTGGTGGGGACGGTGGCGGTTCCGGTGGTGGGGTTGATGAGATAGGTATCGACGAAATTCGTGCCTCCGAAGCGGGTGTGGACGCCGATGATCGTGCCGTCACTCAGCACGCCCATGGCATC
>JBNNED010000272.1:0-2726 GCA_050285825.1 Verrucomicrobiales bacterium
GCCGAGATCAACATCGAGGACGACGGCACGGTTCACATCTACGCGTCGAAAGCCGAAGGGCTGGAAGCGGCCAAAGCGATGATCGACCGCATGTTTGCCGAGATCGAAGTGGGCACGGTTTACACCGGAAAAGTGGTCAACGTCACGACCTTCGGGGCCTTCATGGAAGTGCTGCCCGGCAAGGACGGGCTCGTCCACATTTCCGAGCTCGCCGAAGGCCGCGTCGACAAGACCGAAGACGTCTGCAAAGTGGGCGACGAAATCACGGCCAAGTGCATCGGCATCGATGAAAAAGGCCGCGTGAAGATGAGCCGCCGCGCCGTTCTCCGCGAGGAGAAGCAGCAAAACGCCACCCCCGCCGTCTCGCCGGCCGAGGAAGAAGTGGTGACCTTCGGTGACGAAGACTAAGTGTCCTCGAATCGCCTGAAAGCTCTTTAAAAGCAACCCGCCTGGTCATTCCGGGCGGGTTTTTTCGTGTCTTGTTCTTATACCAATGAGTGAAACTATCTGGTAGAATGGCTGAGTCGGTTTTCGAGGAAAATCAAGGCGTGAGGCGCGCGTGGTGCGAGCACCACAAGCAACGAACAACGCCGATTTTACTGAAAAACGGCCAGCTTCTTCAGACAACGCGCAGCCTGTCATCCACCACATTTTAAACCAATCCATTATACCAGAGAGTTTTGCGAGTTGGTATTAAGGTAAAATTCACCCGCGGGGGTGGAATTGCTGGTGGAGGGTTTTGAGGCGTTTTTGATCGACGTGGGTGTAGATCTGCGTTGTGGAGATGTCGGCGTGGCCGAGGAGTTCCTGGATGACGCGGAGGTCGGCTCCGTTCTCGAGGAGGTGGGTGGCGAAGGAATGGCGCAGGAGGTGGGGGTAGGTTTTTTGGGAGAGACCGGCGGCGCGGGCGCGTTCTTTGACGATCTGGCGGACGCGGTCGGGGGAGAGCGGGCCGCCGCGGATGGAGAGGAAGAGGTGGGAGGAGGTTTTTCTTTTCACGAGGGAAGGGCGCTCGTGGTCTAGGTAGTGGCGGAGGGCGGTGAGGGCGCGGGCACCGACGGGGACGAGGCGGGTTTTTCCGCCTTTACCGGTGATGCGGAGGAAGGCTTCGTCGAGGTCGAGGTGCTCGAAGCGGGCCTGGCAGAGCTCGGACAGGCGGAGGCCGGAGGCGTAGAAGAGTTCGAGGAGGGCGAGATCGCGTCGGCCGAGGAACTTCGCGGGATCGATGGAGGCGAGAAAGCGGTCGAGATCGGCGGCGGAGAGGGTTTCGGGGAGTTTGGCCGTCGTTTTGGGCGGGAGGAGGGGCTCGGCAGGGTCGGCGGGGATGGCTTGCGTGCGCTGGAGGTGGCGGAAGAAGATTTTCAGGTGGACGAGGAGGATGCGGAGGGAGGAGGCTTCGAGTTCTTTTTTCCGTTCACTGAGAAAGCGGGCAAGGTCTTCGGTACCGAGGTCCGCCCAGCTCCGGTGGCCGTTTTTTTGGCTCCAAGCGAGGACCTGTTCAAGTGAGCGGCGGACGGAGATTTGGTAAGCGGGGGAGAGGCCGCGCTCGGTCGCGAGAAAAAGGAGAAAATTTTCGATTTGGTCTTTCACATTCAGGGTGAGTGACTTGTGATATTTCGGCTTGGAGGTGTTCGAAATGCTAGTGACTCTTTGAGTCGTATTGGTGTCGATAGAGAGTGCCGGACGCTGTGTTCGGTGACTAGTATAATACAAAAAGAACAGACAATGAAAAAGACAAATGCGATGATGAGCGTTTTCGGAGGATTGGCCGTGGCCTGTGCCGGTGTGGCCGGAGCGGAAGAGCACGCGGTGGCGGCGACCATCGGTGAGACCGCTGGTGCGGTGGGCAGTGGCGTCGCGGATGCCGGCCGGGGATTGCTCAAAGCTCCCGGTAAAATGCTGAACATGGCGGATAGCTCGCTGCCGGATCTTTCCGAAGGAACCCAGGAATTCGGTGTCGCCGGTTCCGTGAACTGGGCGGATGATGTGATTTACAACGTGGATCTGACCTACGGTTACTTCTTCCGCGACAACTGGCAGATTGGTTTTGCGACCAAGGTGTCGGGCGTCGAGTCCGATGTGGCCTTTGGCCTGGGCTTGTTCACCGAGTATAACTGGGTGTGCGACAGCAAGTGGGTGCCCTTCCTCGGCTTCTCCGCCGAGTGGAAGCACCTTGATTCCGACACCGTCTTTGATGGCGACTCCATCGGCCTTGGCCTCGACCTCGGGGTGAAGTATTTCATCCGTCAGAACGTGGCGGTGAGCTTCTCGATCGGTGCGGACTACGCTTTTGATGACGTGCTGCCCGGTGGTGATGATTTCGCCAAGACCATCAATATCGGCACGCGCTTCTATTTCTAAAGCGTGAGTTGAGTCACTCGCCTTAAGTTGTGTCGGCGGAGGCTGCGTGTGTGCGGTCTCCGCCCTTTTTTGTGTTATTTGAGATTTGAGCTTTTGGTAAGAAGAGGGTAGACGGGGCGTCCCATGCCGCGACTTTTTATCAAAACCTATGGCTGCCAGATGAATGCCCGGGATTCCGAGCAGGTGGCCCAGACCTTTGTCGAAGGAGGATACACCTTGACGCAGGACGAGCGCGAGGCGGATGCCATTCTCGTCAATACCTGCAGTGTCCGGGATCAGGCCGAGCAGAAGGCGCTGGGGAAGATGGGCATGATGGGCAAGCACCGCGAAAAGCGCTCACACGTCGTCTATGGCTTCATGGGCTG
>JBNNED010000273.1:0-4661 GCA_050285825.1 Verrucomicrobiales bacterium
GGGTCATCTGTAGCTCCACCCTAGCGTCATGCTTTTTCTCTACTAGGGCAGCATCCAGAAGTTTCTTCACTTGCTCGCGGTCGTGGATGCCAGAGCTGGTTTTCATTTGGTTGAGTTCGCTATGGAGTGAGTCTGCTTCAACGGATAGTTCTTTCAACCGATACTTGGTCTTCTCCAACTCGGCCACAAGTTCGGGGATGTCAGCACCAAGGCCAATGGCTTTGATGAGATTGTCCCGCTTGCCTTCCTGGTCGGACACCTCGTTTTTTACGCTATCCAGACGTGTGCGTATGCGGATGGATTCTGCGGCATTGTCAGCTGGGGAAAGTTCTTCGTCTGAGAGTTCTTTGATGAGGCTACAGACCCACTGCTCGATGGGATCAGCGTAGCCAAAATACTTGTTAACGGTATCAACGATGCAAGTATACGTGACTTTGGTGACGTCTTTTCCTCTTTGCTTACTATGTCCCTTATGCAGGCGGCATCCCAGATACCACGAGATACCTGTCAGTATCGCGTGTTGGTGTTTTTTTCCAGGACGTCCACCGTGCGGGTCACGGGTTTTCAACATTACTTCTACTTTATCGAGGGTTTCAGCGTCGATGATGACTGGGTAATATTCCTCAACCATTTTAGCGTTTGGGTCCTTGGATCGATGGACGTGAAATTCTCCGGCTAAGGATCTATTGGTAGTGATCCGTTTGATCATTGCTGCCGTCCACCTAGTAGCCCGTGGGGAATAGACGGGAATCCCCTCATTATTGAGTTTCCGTGCGATCTGGTAACGTCCAAGGCCTGGGTCTGATTCAAGAGCCAGTTTGAAGATGTATTTGATCGCAGCCACGGCTTCCTCTTTTGGGATCCATTCTTGTTTTGAGCAGTCCCAATCAAGCCAGTTGGGATGACGTCCCATGGGAAGTTTTCCGGGACGACTGTGCGGTTTTCCCAATTCACGTTTCTGCTTCCACGCTTTGCCGGTGAGGTAACTTTTTCTTTTAGACTCACCATGTGCCTGCCCCATTGCCACAATACTGATGATCAGTTCAGTCAGCTCGATTTTTCCAGGAGCGTAAATATATCCGTCACTGGTCGTGTGGATGGTGATCTTGTAGTCGTTGATGAGACTCAGAAAGCGTTGAAGGGCTATTGGGACTTCTTCACGCGATAGTCGGTCGAGGTGCTCAACGATCAAGTGAATACCCTGTGGGACTTGTCCCGATTTACAGTCCTCTAAAAATTTGGCGAGGTTACCAATCGTGGAGTGCTTGCCAGTGTAACCAGAGATGCCAAGGTCACGATATTCGTCGATTAGTTCAAGGCCGTGTGCCTCGCAATATTCAGCTGCTCCACCTGTCTGACGCTTTTCACTTCCGCCTTTTGCTTGCTCTTTGGATGAGTAACGTAGGTATGAGATAGCTGATTTCGAGGGGTCTGTGATCTTCTTTCGCTTAATCGGTGTGGATTTCTTGCTCTGGGGCATGTCTTATTCTGTGATTTATTGGGTGACATGAAAACCCCATTTTTGCTGTCGAGCAGCGGCCCCGAAATCCGCTGCCGGTAGTTTTCGATCTGTCGTGGCGAACAGCGGCAGGCGCGCTTGGGATCACCGTAATAGCCACAGGGACAAGGGTTCAGGGCCGCTACGACCATGGCCCGACAGGGAAAGGTCAACGAGCCCGCCGCGCGGGTGATCGTCACCGAGCCATCTTCCAACGGCTGGCGGAGAACTTCCAGAGTGGAACGCCGAAACTCCGGGAGTTCGTCGAGAAAAAGCACGCCGTGATGCGCCAGCGAAACTTCGCCCGGCCCGGGATTCGAGCCTCCGCCGAGCAATCCCGCATCGGAAATGGTGTGGTGCGGAGCTCGGAAAGGGCGCTCGACAAGGAAGGCCTTGCGCGGGTCGAGCAAACCGGCGATGGAATGGATTTTCGTCGTCTCAATCGCTTCCTCCTCGCTCATCGGCGGCATAATCCCCGGCAAACGCTTGGCAATCATCGACTTACCCGTCCCCGGAGGCCCAACCATGAGGAGATTGTGGCCGCCCGCGACCGCGACCTCGAGCGCCCGCTTGACGTGGTGCTGCCCTTTGACGTCGGCGAAATCGAGATCGGAGCGCTGCTGCGATTGGAAATAGGCCGCGCGGTCGAGGTGAAAGGGTGCGAGGGATTTCTCTCCGCTCAGAAATTTCCAGGCCTGATAAAGATTCTCCAGACCATAAACCTCCAGTCCCTCGATGACGGCGGCTTCGGCGGCGTTCGCGGCGGGCACGAGGAGTCGCTTGCGACCCCGTTCTTTGGCGCAGAGAGCGATGGAGAGGATGCCCTTGACGGGTCGCAAGGTGCCATCGAGCGAAAGCTCACCGACACACAGCGTGTCCGCCGCCAGGGGGATTTCCTCCTCGATTCCTACGGAAATCATGGCCAGAGCGATCGGCAGATCGAAGGACGGCCCCTCTTTTTTCAAATCGGCGGGCGCCAGATTCACCGTGTTGGCGTGCTTCGTGGAGAGCGCCGAGGCCGTGATCGCGGATTGCACCCGCAGCGCCGACTCCCGCACCGCCGCATCCGGCAAACCCACGATGATCGTGCTGGGACTTTCCGCATCCCGACCATTGACCTCCACCTCGACCTCCACGGCATCGACACCCCGCAAGGCCGCACTGAATAAACGACTGATCATTTGAGCTCATCCTAACCGGAAGCCACCGTGGAAAAAGAAAAAACAGCCGGAAAATGCCGCTGTTCTCGCTCCCCCGGGCTCACCTCCCCGCGAGGTCCTCCAAATTCACCCAGAGTGAGAAGGCGCAACCGTGCCAGCCGTTTTCGATGCGGTAGAGAATGCGGTTGCGTCCTTTTTGCAAAGTCACCCGGCGCAAAGCCTCGTCCGGCCGCCAGTTTTTGTGGTGCTTGGCCGAAACCCAGACCGGAACCCCATTCAGCCAGACCTGGCCTTTGTCATCCGAGCCCATGGCGAGCCAGACTTCCCGTTCTTCCGCGCTCTGAATCTCGGAAAAAGCATACCAAATGACATACTCTTCGTCTGTCGGCGGTCGCACGAAGCCCTTCCCTTCCTCACTCTTCCGGAAAGTCCACCGGATCGTCCGCCCGTCCTTGCCGAGATAGGCCGCGTTCAAATCGACCAAGCTCTCCGGCGGATAAACGCGGTCGATATTCGCCCGCCCCGGGTTGTCAAACGGCCCCAGCACATACCAGTCATCGACACTCATCCACGCCGTTCCCGCCCCCGGCGTCCCGCTCACTCCGACCTGCCGACCCAGCACCGGACGACTCTTTGGCGAGATTTCCGGGGCCGAGCCCGACTCCTCCCCCGCTCCGCCTTCGGCACCCGCCATGGCTGCCGTCAAATCCACGGCCTGCCCACTCGTTTCCTGATCGGCCAGCTTCTCCAATTCCTTCATCCGCTCGCTATTAAGTCGTAAATCCGCCAAACTCAGCGAACCCGCGCCGCCGCCTTCCGATCGCCCCGCGAGCGCCCGCGCCAGCAGCGATTGCCCGAAAGCGACCATCTCCTGACTCTCTCCCAGCGCCTCGCGCATCGCCGCCTTTTTCCGCGCCAAGGCCGCCTCCGTCGTCGCCCCCGCCGTCATGGCTTGCTTATCGACGCCCTCCCGCAGCGGAGCCACGGTATCGACAGCTCGCAAAGCCGCTTGATAAGGCACATTTTGCAACATCGCCAATCGCATGGCACGTCCCTTGCGGAAACTCTCCGCCAGATCTTTTTCCAACTCCGCCGCCGACTCATAAAGCTCCGCGCTATCAAGTTCCCCCAGCTCCGTCGCCTCCACCGCTTCCTCCCGCACCTCCGAAACGGTCTCCCCATCTTCCAAACTCTCCTGCAGCTCGGCCACCCGCTGCGCGACCTCCTTCTGCACCGACTCCACCATTTTTTTCTGCGCCTCCACCGCTTCCCGTTGCTTCTCCCGGGCCGCGGCCAGACTCTTCTCGGCCAAGGCCTTCTGCCGCGCTTCCTCCGCCCGCGCTTCCTGCTCTTTTTTACGCAATTCCGCCAGGCGCTCCGTGTATTTCACCTCCGCCGCCTCCTGTGACTGCAATGATTTTTCCCGCCCCTCCACGGCTTTGTCGACGTAGGCCTGCCGCCTCACCTGGCGCTCGATCTCTTTCTCTTTGCCCTCTTTTTTCGCCGCTGCCACTTCCGTCCGCACCTCTTCCTGCTTGGCCAAAGCCTCGCGCAACTCCTTACTCACCCGCTCTTTCGTTTCCTGAATTTTTCGCAAGCGTTCTTCCGTCGGTGCGATCTGGCTTTCCGGCGATTTCGCCTTCCGCTGCTCTTCCGCAGCCTCTTTTGAAGCCACCGTCGCCTCCCGCGCCTCCTCCTGCAACGCGCGCGCTTTTTCCTGGGCCTGTTGAATCTCCTCCGACGCCCGCACCATCTCCAATCGCTCTGAAATCGCCTGTTGAGAGACCAAAACCTGCGCCTGCGTAAGCTCCGCCGCCCCTAAATCCGTCTTTTCCACTTCTTCCCGCGCCTGCTCGAGCTGCGTCAGGACTTCGGCGAGTTCGTCTGTCACCACCGATTCCGTTTCAGCCAACTGCTCGCGCTCGAAGTCGGCAAACTCCGCCACTTCCGCCTCATTGACCTCCCGTAGTTCATCCAGGAGACTCCGTAACTCAGTCACATTC
>JBNNED010000274.1:0-2734 GCA_050285825.1 Verrucomicrobiales bacterium
GGGTCGGGCTTCGGCTCCGGCATTGGGCGCGCCACCAATGAGGCCGGCGGTGAGGAGGCCGACGAGGACGAGGCCGAGAGCGGAGAGGAGCTGGAGGGAGTTGATGTAATCGCGCGGCTGGAGAAGGAGCCAGACGGGGAGAACGGAGGCGATGTAAGAGTAAACGAGGAGGATGCTGACCCAGGTGATGGTGGAGAGTCCGGCCATGAACTCATTGAAGGCATGGAGGAAGCCCCAATCGCCATAAATGACGCTGAGATACATCAGGCCGAGGGTGATGAGGGAGGGGATGAGGATGTTGATGCCTTTGCGGTGCAGCCAGAGCCCGATGACGATGGCGAGGGGGATCTGGATGAGGCAGGGGAAGATGGCGGCGGGGTAGAGGCGGAAGACGGAGGCGATGACGAGACCGAAAATGGCGAGAATGATGGTCAGGGCGAGGAAGAGAACGCAGAGGAAGATGAGGCGGGTGCGCTTGCTGATGAGCTTGCCCGCGACGTCGCCCACGGTCTGGCCTTTGTTGCGGAGGGAGACGACGAGTGCGCCGAAATCATGGATGGCGCCGATGAAGATGGAGCCGAAAAGCACCCAGAGGAGGGCGGGAACCCAGCCCCAGATCACGGCGACGGCGGGTCCGACGATGGGGCCGGTGCCGGCGATGGAAGTGAAGTGGTGGCCGAAGACGACGTTGCGGTCGGTGGGCACGTAGTCGCTGCCGTCTTCCAGTTCTTTGGAAGGGACGGGAGCGTCGGGATCGAGCTTGAAGATTTTTCGTCCCAGCCATTTCCCGTAGGTGTTGTAGGCGATGAGATAGAGGACGAAGGCGGCGATGGCGATGAGAAGCGTGGACATAGTGCGGGTAGCGGGTGTGTGCGGAGGGGTTATTAATACC
This sequence comes from Verrucomicrobiales bacterium, assembly GCA_050285825.1. GTDB lineage: Bacteria > Verrucomicrobiota > Verrucomicrobiia > Verrucomicrobiales > Akkermansiaceae > SW10. Next base: position 893 of record JBNNED010000274.1, read on the forward strand.
AACTCGCAAAACTATCTGGTATAAAGGAATTTTTTTTAAATGTTGTGGGTATCAGGCTGCGCGTTGCCTGAAGAAGCTGGCCGTTTTTCGGTAAAATCGGCGTTATTCGTTGCTTGTGGTGCACGCACCACGCGCGCCTCATGCCTTGATTTTCCTCGAAAACCGACTCAGCCATTATACCAGATAGTTTCACTCGTTGGTATTGGAACGTTCGTTTTCGGAGTGATCTTGCAAGGCTTGGAAAACGGGTTGGGGAACGTAGCGGCGGACGGTGTCTTCCCAGCCGGCGGGGCCGATGAGGCTTTTGATCATGCTGGAAGAAAGCTCGGCGATGTCGCGCGGGGGCATGAGGAAGACGGTGGTAATGGCGGGAGCCATGTCGCCGTTGATGTGGCGCATGACGCGCTCGTATTCGTAATCCTGCGGGGAGCGGATGCCGCGCAGGATGAAGTGGGCGTCCTGGGCGCGGGCGTAGTCGACGAGGTAGCGGTTGTCGAAGTGAGCGAGGGTGAGGCGCTCGCAGGAGGGGATGGAGTGGCGGAGGAGTTCGAGGCGGCGCTCGACGGAAAAGGTGTAGGATTTCGCGGGATTGTTACCGATGGCGACGATGAGGCGGTCGAAGAGTTCGAGGCCCTGGCGAATCATCCAGAGGTGGCCGTTGGTGAGGGGGTCGAAGCTGCCAGCGTAGATCGCGGTTTGCATTTAAAAGACTTAAGATTTTAAGACGCAAGACACAAGGTTCAAGAAAGCAGAGACCAGAGACCAGAGTGGGCATTCGTGCGGCCTGAGGACTAGGGTCAGATTTTTTTCTGAACCATCTTGCGGGAGCGGACTTTTTTCATCCACTTGTCGAACTCGGCCTTTTTCTTGCGGTCGTTGACGCGTTTTTCGATGGTGTCGCGCACTTTCGAGAGCGGGTCGGCGGGGCCGAGTTTGCGGGATTTGACTTTGACGATGGTGTAGCCGTTGCGGTCTTCGAGCGGCCCGATGAGGTCGTGGCCTTTGGTCTCGAAGACGACGAAGCCGAACTCATGCGACATGTCGGTGCGGGGAACGTCTTCCCAAAGGCCGCCTTCGGAAGCCTGGGCATCGACGGAGTGTTCTTTGGCCAGTTCGGCGAAGTCGGCGCCTTCCTTGAGTTGTTTGACGATCGATTCGGCGAGTTCGAGCTGGTCTTCGGGGGTGGCGGCGGGATCGAGGAGGTTCTTTTTGGGGATGTAGATTTTTTGGTAGGTGGCGACGTCTTTTTCGCGGTCGCGGTTGGCGATTTTCCACTTGGCGTATTCGGCATTGCGCTCGGCTGCGGTCACGGGCGGGAGGTCTCCGTAGTGTTGGGATTTGACCATTTGGACGAGGAGCTCCTTGCGTTGCTGTTCCTTGAACTTGGCGCGGGTGAGGCCGGTGGCGCGGAGGTAGTCGTTGAAGAGTTTTTCGTTTCCGGCGTAGACGTTGCGGACGATTTTCTCCACTTCCTGGTCGACGAGGTGTTCGGGAATGGCGGCGATGCGGTCCTTGAACTGGCCGTAGATGATGGCGCGGTCGATGAGCTCGTCCAGCATGGTGTCGCGCACTTCCTTGAGCTGGGCTTCGTAGGCGGGGCCTTTGCGGGGAAACTGGGCCATGAGGACGGACTGGATGGGGCCGAGCTTGATGTTGAGCTCGCTCATGGTGACGATTTCGCCGTGGGCTTTGGCGGCAATGCCATCGACGCGGACACGGGCGGTGGCGAGGGAGGCGAGGGCGAGGAGGAGGGTGAGGATGATGGGCAGTCGCATGATAGCTAGTGGTCTGTAGCGGGGGGCGTCGGGGCGCAGCTTAGGGCGGATCGTCGGATTTTCAAGC
>JBNNED010000275.1:0-3274 GCA_050285825.1 Verrucomicrobiales bacterium
GAAGCCCAGCGCCGCGCCGAAAACGCCCGTGCCTCCCTCATCCGCCTGAAAAACGACCGCCTCCAAAACCGCATCGACCTCCACCTCGCCCTCGGAGGCGACTTCAAGACTTTGTGAACACAAAAAAACGCGCCGGGGCGGGGCCTAACGCGTTGGGAGAAGAGACGAGGAAAGAAAATCACTCGGTCACACCGGGCACGGAGGGCGGCGGCGGTGGGGTGTCGCCGGTTTCTTCGAGAGAGGGGATTTCCGGCTCGGGAGCGGGCGTGGTGGCGTCGGGCACCGGAGCGGGGGCGCTGTCACCTGCCGGAGCGGCGGGAGTTTCGTTCATCTCGGGTTCGGGGACGGAAAAGCTCGGAGCACCGGATGCGCCGTCGCCTTCCAAACCGGGAATTTCCGGCTCGGGAGCGAGGCCGGACTCATCTCCCATCACGCTGGGATCGGGCACGGGAACGAGGGGCACATCGGCGGGTGCGGATTGCTCGACGACCATGATTTCCGGGACGAAGCCGATCTCGCCGGACTCCAGCTGCACTTTGACGTAGCTGCCTTGGGTGGCGACGACTTTGAGCGGCGTGCCTGCGGGCAGGGCTTTGTCAGCGGAGGCGTTTCCCTTCGGGATCGCTTTGAAAAACTGGGTATTGGCCATGGAAGACTCGACCCACTGGCCGGGGGTGTAACGAGCGGCCGAGGCGTCCACCATGGCATCATCGGCGGCGGATGAGGTCGCGGAACCCGCCAGATTCAGGGGATCGTAATCGCCTCCCGCGTCCAAAGGACGGTTCAGTGATTGGCAACTATTCAGAACAAGGAGGCTTCCCAGCGAAAAAACGATTACAGACGACTTCATTTCGCTGCTAATCGACCACAGTCGGCGGGACAGGTCAACGTCATTTCCGAGATAATCGCCTTCATCGTCACCTCCGCGCCAATGCGCATTGTCAAGCGCCCTGCTTCCGTTTACCAATCACTCGTCACATGCGCTCGCCTTCCTCACTCCTGCTCACCGGCGGGGCCGGCTTCATCGGCTCCAGCGTGGCCGAGCAATTGTTGGCCGATTCCCGGCTGCAGCGTCTCGTTATCCTCGACGCCCTGAGCTACGCGGGCGACCGCCAACGCCTCCGGCGCGTTCTGCCCGACCCCCGCGTGCGCTTCGTCCACGGCGACATCCGCGATCAGGCACTGCTCGCCCGGCTCTTCGAGGAAAGCGCTTTCTCCGGCATCCTCCACCTCGCGGCGGAATCCCACGTCGACCGCTCGCTCGAGAGCCCCCTTGATTTTGTCAGCACCAACGTGCTCGGCACCTCCTGCCTGCTTGAAGCGGCGCGCCGCCACCAGGTTCCCTTTCTCTTTTGCAGCACGGACGAGATCTACGGCCCGACTCCTTTTCCCAAGAAGTTCACGGAAATCGCCCCACCGCGCCCGTCTTCCCCTTATTCCGCGAGCAAAGCCGCCGCCGAGCACCTCGTTCTCGCCGCCCACTGCAGTTACGGCCAGGACGTCGTCATCGCCCGCCCGAGTAACAACTACGGCCCGCGCCAGCACCCCGAGAAGCTCATCCCGAAGTTCATCACGCAGGCCACCCGCGACGAAGCGCTGCCGCTTTACGGAAGTGGACGGCAGATTCGCGATTGGCTGCACGTCGAGGACTGCGCGCGCGGACTCATCGCGGCCTTTCTCCACGGCCGGCCCGGTCGCGCCTACAACCTGAGCGCCGAATACGAGCGCACCAACCTCGGTCTGGCCCGCCTCATTCTCAAACTCCTCGGCAAGCCCGAAAGCCTCATCAGTCACGTCGCCGATCGCCCCGGCCATGACGCCCGCTACGCCATCGATCCCCGCCTCGCGCGCTATCAGCTCCAGTGGCGCCCGCGAATTTCCTTCCTGCGTGGATTCAAGGATTGCGTGCGGGAAATCGCGGCTCACGAGAGCCTCCGGCAGGGCCAGCGCCCCTGAACAGCCCGGAAATCGCTCACCGGAGCGAGAATCAGACTTGCAGGACCGGGCACATTGGCTTTACCTCTTTCCGCCCGACCCTACATCGAGGGCAACGACCCATTCATTTCCATGATTGAGAATATCCGCAAATACACCGGCCTGATGATCATCGTCCTGGCCCTCCTCTTTATCGGCCTTGTCTTTTTTGACTCCAGCGCCTCCAGTGCCTTTCCCGGCCAGAGCGTGATGAAAATCGGCAACAGAGCCGTGACCCACAAAGAATACCAGCGCGAGGCCATCAACGCCCAGCGCATCCCGTCTTTTTTCGGCTTTTACGGTGAAGGCGGCCAGCTTCTCAATCGCACGAACTCGATTCTCGGCGCCGGCGACCCCGACAACCTGCAATTCACCACCCGCTACCTCGCCAACCGCTACGCCGTGCGCCAGGCTGGCATCGACTACGGCGTCACTCCGGATCTCGAAGAAGTGCAGAAGTTCATCCGCGAAGTTCTCTTCGTCAATCTCGACGGCACCTTCGATCAAAAAGGCTACGACAGCTTTCTCACCAACCAGCTCGGCTCCCTCGGCATGAACAGCCGGAGCCTGAACGAAATCCTCACCGACCTCCTCACCGCCAATAACTTGATCGAGCTCATCGGCGGCAGCCTGAAGCCGGACCCCGCCGCCATTCGCTCCCTCTTCGAGGACCGCGCGCAGTCCCTCAAGGTCAAACAAATCCTCATCCCCCGCTCCGATTACATGGTCGGACTCGAACCCAGCGAAGAGGAAATCAAAGCTTATTGGGAAGAAAACAAAGGCCGCTATCTCACCGACGAACGCCGGAAAGTCACCTTCGTCCACGCCGAACCAGACTGGGCCGCCGCTCTGGAAAAAGTGCGCGAAGCTGCGAAGAAAGCGGAAGAAAAAGCCCCCGCCAGCGAGGAAACCGCCATTGAGGAAGAAGAAGAGGAGGAAGAAGCCGGTGCCGAAGCCGACGCCCTCCCGGGTGCCGCTCCCGCTCCCACCGAAAGTGCCCCCGCCGCCGAAGCTCCGGCTGCCGAAGCTCCCGCTCCAGCCGAAGAACAAGCAGCTACCGCAGAAGCCCCGGCTCAGCCCGCTGCCGAAGCTCCCGCCGCCCCCAAAGCGGAAGAAGCCCCGGCCCAGCCGCAGAGTCCGCGCGAGCAACTCACGCCCGCCCAGCGCCTGGAGGCCATTAAAACCCTCAACAACACCGTCGACGAGCTTTGGAACACCGTTTACGAAGCGCAGGGAGCCGACTTCGAGGCCATCGCGAAAGACTTCGGCTACGAGACGAAAGTCACCGAGTTTTTCACCC
>JBNNED010000276.1:0-3220 GCA_050285825.1 Verrucomicrobiales bacterium
TCTCCGGCGAAAACGAAGCCAAAGTCGTCAGCTCCACAACCCACTCCGAGCAAGTCCAAAAAAACGACTACCACATCGAACGCCACACCCTGCGCCTCCTCGTCACCCTCGGCGACATGGCGCGCAGGCTTCCCGAAGCGGGCCAGCGGCTCGACCTCCCCGTCCTCATCCTCCACGGCGGCAAGGACATCTTCACCGACCCCCAGAAAGTGGTGACCTTCAGCCGATCCCTGCCCGCTGAAACTCAAGCCAAATACCTCCATTACCCCGAAGCCCACCACCTCCTCTTTCACGACACGGGACGCGAAAAAGTCATTGCCGACATCCTCGACTGGCTCGCCACCCTTTAAGAATCATAGTTTCACAGGTCTCAAGCCCGCTCCTGCTTTCTCCTGTCCCGATAGCGACTCCAGGCCAAAGCCGCAAGCAGCAGCGGAACAGCACCGGCGAAGACGGGCCCGCAGAGCCAGCCCGCCCGCTGATAAAAGGTCAGCCCGCTGCGCAGCTCCAGTTTGCCCCGCAACACCCCTTCAGCCATCAAGGGCAGCCGCTCCCGCACCCGACCGTGCTCATCGATGATCTGAGTCACCCCGGAAGTCGAAGCCACGGCCATCCATCGCCCGTTCTCCGCCGCGCGGTGACGGAACAACATCCCGTGCTGTTCGTGCTCCCGAGCCGACCAATGAGCCCCATCCATACTCGGGACAAAAAAACAGGCCGCCCCATCCCGCGTCATCCGCCTGACCACGTCCTGATAGTCGTTATCAAAACAAATCGGCATTCCGAACCCGCCCAGCGGTGAGGAGACCGCCTCCGCCCGCTCCCCCGCGACCCCGTCATCAAAAAAATGCACCGGATGGTTTTTGACATGCGTGCCCAGAACCCCCTCGCGCCCGTAGGCAAACGAGGTATTGCGCCACGCTCCGTCCGGCTCGTCCTGCCGGGCACCGAAGACGAGCAAGCGCGTTTTTCCCCGTAACAAAGCCGCCAAATCTCGCTCCACTTTGGGATGGTGGCGGGGATCGAAATCCAAAGCGTATTCCGGCCAAACAATCACGTCAAACTCACCCGCCAGGACTTGTGAACGCTCAAGATAATCCTCATAAAACAAAGACTCGCTCTGCACCAGAGCCACCGACAGCTCTTGCGCACTTTCTTCCGAGCTCTTCAGTCTTCCCCCCAAAACCGATGCCCCGAGAGCGAGCGCGCAGAAGGCGGCGAGCGGGCGATTCCACTGGGAAAAGCCAGCCACCAGCAGCACTAAAAAACTGACGCCATAAACGCCACAAATCGGCGTCAGCAGGCCTGGAGGCAAGGCCGTTCCCGGGGTGATCCAGGGAAATTTCAGCACAAACAACTCGCTGCGGAAATACTCGATCCCCACCCAGAGCACAGCCCCCGCCAGAACCCGCCAGCCGGGCCGCCACGAACGCCCCCAAGTGTAAAACAAGGCCCAAAAGGCCGTGAACAAGGCGAAAATCAACCACAAGCCGACGCTGGCGGGGCCAAACAGGTGCCAAAGCCAGGACAAGGTCCCCGCCCAAACTAAAAATCCGTGCCACAGGCCGAGCCGAAAAGCCGTCCGTCCCTCAAGTCCATCGATAGACCAAATCAGCGGCCACCAGGCAAACAGAGCGAGCGGCCACCAGGCGAGCGGAGGAAAGGCCGCCACCACCATGAGCGCGCTCAGACTCACTCCACCGACTTTCTTCCAATCCATTGTGAAGCCCTAGCAAAGCCCTCCGCGAGACTCAAGAAGGATCAGCAAAAAGCGTCACTCGACGCCGAGGTTTTTGAGCTGACCGCTCACCCACTGGAAGCCCTCGTGGTATTCCGCGACGCCTTCTTCCCCGTCCATGAGCTCCTGCCAGTAGCGACGGGATTCTTTGAAAAAGCTCACCGACTGGTCTTTTTGCCCGTGTGAGTAGGCCGCCATGCCGAGATCTCCGCAGAGGTAAGCCAAGGATTTACGCACCAGGTCTGGTCGCGGGAAATGGGGCTTGGCATCGAGGATCAACTTGAGTTCGTCATGCGCCTCCACGCCGAGGCGAACTTCCTCCTCCCGCTTTTTCGACTGACCAAGCAGGCTCGAAAGCTGCCATTTGAGGGACGACAACAAATAACGGGCCTTCCAGTTCACCTTGTCTTTTTTCAAGCCCGCTTCGAGGGCTCCAATCGATTCCCGCAGCATCTCCTCGGCTTCCGTCCGCCGCCCTTCGTCGCGCAGACTGGTCGCGATGACGCCCTCCTGCGAAGCGAGATCGATAACCATGCGGAAGTCTCCGGGATTTTTCGCTACCAGCTCCTGCAAGCGGCCACGCGCCTCCCGCGCCAGCTTTTCCGCCGCAAAAACATCGCCCCGCCCCCACTCCGCCAGCGACTTCGCCGCCAGAGCCGCCGCTTGCTGATACGCGGCTTCGGGCGAGTCTCGTCCCAGTTTTTTGGCCAAAGCGAGATACTCGTCGGCCGCGCGACCGCGCAGTTCCGCCGCCGCATCCAAGGCTCCCAGGCCTTCCGCCGCGAGGGCCGATTCGCGGTAAGCTCCCGCCAGACGCGAGCGCAGTCCCGGCAAGTCGGGCAGCGCCGTTTTTAAATCCGCGAACTTCTGCAGGGCCAGCTCGTAAGCCGCCACCGACTCCTCCGGGGCTTCGCTTTTCTCCAATCGCCGAGCCTCGATGAGAGCCAAGACGGCCTCCGCCCGCAGCCGCTCGACGCTACCCTCCGCCCAGGCCTCTTCCGCCGCCTGCTGGGCACGAGCCGCCTCCGCCTCCAAATCCTCACTCGCTTTTTCGGAGCTCACCACGGCCAATCGCAAGGCCGTGAGCGCCCGTTCTTCCTTCGGAATCAAGTTCTTTCCCTCGTCCGCAGCCAAGGCCTTTGCCAGCCACTGCCGCCCTTCCGGGACCCGACCCGCCGCCAGCTCAAGCTCCCCGAGTTGGTATTTCAGTCGGGTGGCGTAGGCCTCCAAGCCGGGGCGATTTTCCACTCCCGCCAATTGCTCCGTCAGAGCTTCGCGCAGCACCGCCAGGCGCCCTTCCCGTCCCACCAAAGCCGGAATCCCCGGCGCGCCTCTCTCCAGAACCCACGCAAACAAGCGGTCGTTCGCCCCATAAACCGAAGCCAGCTCGTCCGCGGCCTTGGACTGTTCCTTTTCCAGAGCCGTTCTGACCTCCCGCTCCGCTCCCAAAGCCCGTTTTTCCTCCGCCCGCGCGCCATCCAG
>JBNNED010000277.1:0-3071 GCA_050285825.1 Verrucomicrobiales bacterium
CTCTCCGGCCTGCGCCCCATGGACTTCATCACACGCTTCGGCAACTACGTGGTCGGCCCCGAGGCTCAAGCGGGCGACTTCGTCCAGGCCGTCTCTCGCCTCCGCGTGGGTGAAAAACTCCTTGTCACCGTCATCCGGGCGGATCGCCCGCTCAAAATCCGCGTCACCCTGAAACCCAACCCGCGCGAAAAAGAACTCAGCCCCGAAGAAGCCCTCGCCCGCTTCGAGCAATGGCTCAGCGACCAACAAGCCGACCTCCCCGAACCCTACGGCCCGCCCGCCCCGTGACCTACCAAGACCTCCTCAGCGCCACCCTCCCCACGGGACTGCGTGAGGAGGAGCCCGCTCCCTTGCCCGACGAGATGGAAATCCAGTCCCTCTGGTTTTCCGGTCTTTTCGGCCACGAGTTCACCGACAGCGAGGGCCGGGAAATCCGCCTCCGTGATCCCGGCGAGTGGAACCGCGGTGATGGCCCCGACTTCCTCCACGCCAGCGTCGAAATCGACGGCCAAACCCGGCACGGACCGATCGAAATCGACCTCGAAGCGGAAAACTGGGAACGCCACGGTCACCGCGACAACCCCGCTTTTGAGAAAGTCATCCTCCACGTCGTTCTCTGCGATCCGCCCGGCACGTTTTTCACCCGCAACCGGCAAAACCAGCTCATCCCGCGCCTGCTCATCTCCCCGACCAGCCTGCGGGAAGCGCTCGGCAAACCCCGCCTCAGCCAAACCCTCGCCCGCCCCGGCACCTGCCAAAGGCCACTTGCCGAACTCTCCCCGGCGGATCTCGACGCCCTCCTCCATCAAGCCGCCTGGCACCGCCTGCGCCTCAAAGCCCGCCGCCACCGCCGCATCGTCCGCCTCCGTGGCAAAGACCAAACGCTCTGGGAAAGCCTCGCCGAAAGCCTCGGCTACGCCCGCAACTCCCTCCCCATGCGCCTCCTCGCGCAGCGACTCCCCATCTGCGGGCTCTCCGCCCGCCCCTCGGCCGACATCGAAGCCCTCCTCTACGGCACCGCCGGCTACCTCAGCGCCGACCTTCACGAAAAAGCCCCGCCCGACTCCCGTCAGTGGCTCGAAAAACTCTGGCAACGCTGGTGGAAATTCCGCCCCGAATTCGAGCTCGCCCCAACCCGCCGCATCCCCTGGTCGCTTCGCGGCACCCGCCCCGCCAACCACCCCCAGCGCCGCCTCGCCGTTCTCGCCCTCGCCGCCAGTCACTGGCCGGCCTTCGCCCGCGCCTGCCGGAAAGCACCGCCCTTCGGCGAGCTGCGCTCCTGGGCCGACACCCTCGCCCACCCCTTCTGGAGCCACCACCACACCCTCGGCTCGCAAGCCCTCCCCAAAAAACTCGCCCTCTTCGGAGAAAGCCGCCTCAAAGCCTTCATCATCAACCAACTCTACCCCCTCCACCTCGATCACGACCCCGCCCATTGGCCCGCTTTCGCCAAACTCCGCGCCGACGCCCCCAACCAAAAAATCCGGCGCGTCTGCGAACGACTCTTCGGCGATCCCGCCCGCGCCGGGTCCCACCGCAAATTCCTCTGGCAAGAACAGGCTCTCCTGCAAATTTACCAGGATTTCTGTCTTGCCGAGTCCGGCGACTGCACGGACTGCCCTTTTCCCACCCAACTCCGTAACTTCAAAGCTCCGCTTGAATAAATTTTCACCCACCCCCATCTTATCAGCCACATGAAGACCTTTCTTGCCCTTCTTTGCCTCCTCCCCGCCCTCGCCACCGCCGCTCCGGCCTGGCAGAGCGAGGTCAACATCCCACGCAGCGGCGCGCTCAAAAAAATGCCGCCCACCCACCTCCGCTACGAACTCTCGTGGAACGGTCGCGTCAAAGCAGGCACCCTCGACGCCCTCCTCGGCAAGCCCGACAAACGCTACCCGAATCACTTCGTCTGCCAAATCTACGGCGGCAGCACCGGCTGGGCCCGCACGCTGCACCCGCTCTCCGTCAACTACATCGGCATCCTGAACCAGAACACCTTGCGACCCGTCGTTTTCGTCGGTAACGAGACCGAAAAGAAAGAGCTTAAAAAATACGATAACCGCTTCACCGCCAGCAAGGTTGCGAGCACGAAAACGACCACGGAAGACGGCAAAACGAAGACCCAGAAGCGCAGCTTCGCCCACACACCCGCCCTCGATCTCTTCTCCGCCCTCTTCCAGGCTCGCTCCCTCCCCCTCGCCCAGGGGAAGACCTACGTCATGCCCTTCTACCCCATTTCCGCCCCCTACCTCGCCCGCCTGACGGTGCTCGGACGCGAAAACTTCGGAGGTCGGCCCGCGATCAAACTCGACGTCAAGCTCCAGAAAATCGGGCCCAACAACGAGCTCGTGGCCTATAAAAAAATGAAGAAAGCCACCCTCTGGGTCAGTGACGACGCCTGGCGCGTCCCCCTCGAACTCCGCGTCGAAGCCTTCATCGGCGACGTCCGCATGAGCCTCACCGAGCAGAAGAATTTGTGAAGTGCAAACGTCTTAACCCGCCTCTACCACTTCGTAGATCACGGGCTGGGCGGAGGATTCTTGTTCGGAAATGGTGATGGCGGCCTGGACGCGTCGTTCGGCCTGGCGCGCGGCGGATTCTTCCCGGGCGTGGACGACGGCGAGGACGTCTCCTTCTGCCACTTTCCGCCCGAGACCGGCCAGGCCGCTCAAGCCGACGCTGTGATCGATTTTATCTTCCGCCCGGCGTCGTCCGCCCCCGAGTTCGATGACGGCCATGCCCAGCTCGCGGGTGTCAATCCGGCTCAACCAGCCCGCCGCCGGCGCTTTCACCTCGCGCCGGAACTCTGCCACGGGAAGGTATTCCGTCGCGCGTTCGATGAGATCGGGCGGTCCACCGAGAGCGGCCACCATGCGATTGAAAATCTCCGCCGCCTGTCCGCTGCCCAGAGCCAGTTTCAGCTTTTTCCGCGCGGCGTCCCGATCCGGGAAGAGACCGCCCAGCACGAGGAGTTCAGCGGAAAGCCCGAGCACCACGGATTCGAGGCGCGCGTTGTCTCCTTCGCCTCGCAAGAAGCTCACTGCCTCCATGACTTCGAGGGCGTTACCCGC
>JBNNED010000278.1:0-8712 GCA_050285825.1 Verrucomicrobiales bacterium
CCCGACCCATTTCCCGCAAACCACACAGATTATGTCATTCCAAACCTATTCCGACCAACTCATCCGTTACCGCGACCTCGGCTTCTCGCTGGATAGCTCGCTCATGGATCTCGACGCCGACTGGCTGGCTGGGATGCAGCCGAAGGTCGACAAGGCCTTTGCTGACATCGCCGCGCTGGAAGCCGGAGAAATTGCCAACCCGGACGAAGGCCGCATGGTCGGTCACTACTGGCTGCGCAAGCCCGAACTCGCTCCGAACGAGCAGTTGCGGAAAGAAATCACGGAGCCCCTGGCGGCGGTGAAGGACTTCGCCCGCAAGGTGAGCGCCGGGGAAATTTCGCCTCCGAGCTGCAATCACTTCCACGGCCTCCTCATCATCGGTATCGGCGGCTCGGCCCTCGGCCCCCAGCTCGTTTATGATGCCCTCGGGGAAGATTCCGCGCTGAACACCTACTTTTTTGATAACACCGACCCGAACGGGATCGACCGCACGCTCGGGGAGATTGCCGAAAAGGACACCCTGGCGCGCACTCTCACGGTCGTCATTTCCAAATCCGGAGGCACGCCCGAGACGCGCAATGGCATGCTCGAAGCGAAAAACGCCTACGAGAAAGCCGGTCTCAAGTTCGCCGATCACGCCGTCGCCGTCACCGGTGAGGGCTCGAAGCTCGATCAATTCGCCAAAAGCGAGGGTTTCCTGACGACCTTCCCGATGGAAGACTGGGTCGGGGGGCGCACGTCCATTCTTTCCACCGTCGGTCTCGTCCCGATGGCCCTGCAGGGGATCGATATCGATGCCATGCTGTCCGGAGCCGCCGAGATGGACGAATACACCCGCCAGGCCGATGCCGGAACGAACGCCGCCATGCGTCTGGCGCTCTCCTGGTATGAGGCGGGAAATGGCAAAGGGGAGAAGGACATGGTCGTCCTCCCATATAAAGACTCGCTCGTCCTCTTCTCGAAATACCTCCAGCAGCTCGTCATGGAGTCGATCGGCAAGGAGCTGGATCTCGACGGAAACGTCGTCCACCAGGGCATCGCGGTATACGGAAACAAAGGATCCACCGACCAGCACGCCTACGTCCAGCAACTGCGCGACGGCTTGAATAACTTCTTCGCGACCTTCCTCGAAGTGCGCAAAGGCCGGGAGGAAAAATCGATCACCGTCGATGGCGACAACACCTGCGCCGACTACCTTCAGGGCTTCCTCCGTGGCACCCGCAAGGCACTCTACGAGAACGGGCGGAAATCGCTCACCATCTCCGTGCCGGAAGTCAACGCCCGCGTCCTCGGCCAGCTCATCGCGCTGTTCGAGCGGGCCGTCAGTTTCTACGCCAGCCTCGTCAACATCAACGCTTACCACCAGCCGGGTGTGGAAGCCGGGAAAAAAGCAGCCGCGACCTTCCTCGACTTGCTCAACGAGGTGCGCGGTCACCTCACGGGCGAGGAAAAAACGGCGGAAGCGCTTGCGGAAGAGATCGGTGCGAACGCCGAAGACGTCTATCACTGCCTGGTTCACCTTGCCAACAACAACGAAGTGGTGCAGTCCGAAGGCAGAAACCCCGCCGAAGACAGCTTCAGCATCTGATTTTCTAAAAAATCCGCAGCGTGGGCAGGGAAAATTGGCGGAAAGCGCGCAAAAAACTTGACTCGCTTCTCCAAAGCCCCTACCACGCGCCTTCCAACGACAGTTTTTAGAAACCATGGCCGCAACAGAAGTAATCCTCCGCGAAAAAATCGACAATCTCGGCGCCGAAGCCGATGTGGTGAAAGTCAAGGCTGGCTACGCCCGCAACTTCCTCATCCCCACCGGAAAAGCCTACGAGGCGACCCGTGGCAACCTGCGTCAGATCGAGGCTCTGCAAGCCAAGCGCGTCCAGCGTGAAGCCGAGGAATTCCAAGCCGCCCAGGACCTTGAGCGCCAAATCGCCAAGTTCAAACCCGTTTTCACCCTCGAAATCGGCAAAAACGGCAAGGCTTTCGGTTCCGTCACCAGCATCGACATCCACAACAAGCTCAGCGAGCAAGGCATCGAAGTGGATCGCCACGCCATCCAGCTCGACAAGCCGATCAAAACGAGCGGCAAGAGCGAAGTCGAAATCAAACTGCACAGCGAAATCGTCGCCAAACTCACCCTCACCGTGGACGCCCACGAGATCGCGGGTGCGGCCGACGAAGACGCCGAGTGAGGTTTTTCGAGTTTCCCTGCGACGCAGGCGGTTCTTGAGCGAGGCAGGCGAGACGCCTACGCTTCTTGAGGATCAACAATTCAGCTCTGGAGATTTTTCCAGAGCTTTTTTGCGTCCTTGCCTCCGCTCGGGAAAAAGGCGAGTCTTCGAGTGTGGACATTCTCAGCAAGAATCTGCTCATTCTGGCCTCGGCGGGCTCGGGGAAGACCTATCAGCTCTCGAATCGGGTCATTGGTTTGCTCGCTGGCGGGGCGCGACCGGAGAGTATCGTGGCCCTGACTTTCACGCGCAAGGCGGCGGGTGAGTTCGCGGATGAGATTCTCAAAAAGGTGGCGGCGGCGGCGGGTGACGAGGCGCGGGGGCGGGACTTGGCGGAGGCGATCGGGCTGGCGGAGGTGCCGGATTTTCGGGCGATGCTCGGGGAACTGGTGCGGGCGCTGCCGCGGATGAATCTGGGCACGATGGATTCTTTTTTTGCGAAGCTCATCATCGCTTTCCAGTATGAGCTGGGCTTGACAGGCGGGAGTTTCGAGCTCGTCCAGGGCGCGCGACTGGAGGAAATCCGGAACGAGATGATCGGTCGGCAATTGAGTGAGCGGCTGCGGGCGGGGGCGGATTTGACGCCCTTCATGCACAGTTTCCGTCGGGCCAACCACGGAAAGGAGAGCGTGCGGGTGCTGGCGACCCTGGCGGATTTTGTCGATGACTGGTATGAGGCGACGCGGGCGCAGGAAGGGCCGGTCCATTGGGGTTTGCCGGGGGCGGAGGATAAACTGGCGGGAGCGGTGGAAGAATGGGAGACGCGACGGGATTTTTTGGTGTCGGATTTGGAGAGAAGTCTGGAGGGGACGGAATATGGGGAGGGGGGGAAATTACAGAAAAATTTCAAGCCGGTGCTGGAACAATTGGCCAATCATCGTACGGGAAGTGGTGTTTTCAAAGGGAATAAGCCGGTGTTGGCCGAACGTTTGGTCGAGCAAGTGGCTGCGGGTATGGGAGAAGTGGAGATGGAGCTCCGGGGAAAACCTTATTCGATGGGGGAGAAGGCATCTGAGCTTGTGACTGAGATTCTCAATTTAATGGCGCGGGCGGAGTTGGCGGCGGCGGTGGAGCGCACGAAGGGGCTGGGGGAGGTGATTACGGATTTTGATCGGCATTGTGAGCGGGAGATGCGCCGCAAGGGCTTGCTGAGTTTTGGCGATGTCAAGGAGGTGATGTCGGCCTGGCAGCACAGCGAGGAGGGGCGGCTGGCGCGGGAGCAGATGGATTATCGCCTGAATGCGCGTTATGACCATTGGCTGCTCGATGAGTTCCAGGACACGAGTCGGCTCGATTGGAATGGCCTGCAGCCTTTGGTGAGCGAGGCGATGACGGGCGAGGGGCAGAGCGTTTTCGTGGTGGGCGACCGCAAGCAGGGGATTTACGGCTGGCGGGGCGGGGAGGTGGGGCTCTTGGATGAGCTGTTTGAAAAATACGGGATGAGGCGGGCGTCGATGCCGGTTTCTTATCGCTCCTGCACCGAAGTTCTCGATTTGGTGAATCAGGTTTGCGGGGATGAGGCGACGATGAGCGAGCTTTTCGGGGCGGAACGGGCGCGGCAGTGGCAATGGGAGCGGCATCGGGCCGCGCGTGCGGAGTTGCGCGGCTATGCCTCGGTGCGGCGGGTGCAGAAGAACGAGGAGCTGGCGGAGATGGTGCGGGTGATGCGGGAGGTGGGCATTGGCCAAAAGCAACTGAGCTGTGGGGTTTTGGTGCGGAGGAATGTCGAGGCCGCTGCGGCGGCGGAGTATTTACGCGCGGAGGGCTTTCAGGTGGTCGAGGAAGGGGTGCGCAAGCCGGCGCACGAGCATCCGCTGGGGCAGGCGCTGCGGTATTTGGTGCGCTGGTTGGCTTGGCCGGGGTCAACTTTTGAAAGGGAATTGCTCTGGATGTCGCCGCTGGGCGGGATCTTGCGTGCCCGCTTCGGCGATGCCTGGCAGGCGGTTTGGGAGGGCGTTCTCGCGGCGGTGGGAGAGAATTCTTATGCCGATTTTTTCCGGGAATTGACGGCGGATTTGTCTGCGGATTTGTCGGTTTTCGGGCGGGAGCGTTTGCGGGAGTTACTGGTGGCGGTGGCGGACTTCGAGCGGGGCCGGGTGGTCACGGCGCGGCAGTTGGCGGAGTTTTTAGAAGGCTTGGAGATCGTGCAGGAGCCCGGGGCGGCGGCGGTGCAGGTGATGACGATCCATAAGTCGAAAGGACTCGGTTTCGATGTCGTTTTCCTGCCTCAAATCTCGGATGCCAAGGTGCCCGATGATGGGAAATTCCGGCAGATGCGGGGCGCGGGTTGGCAATGTCAGGCTCCGGTAAAGTGGGCGCGGAGTTTTTTCCCGGCTTTGGTGGAGGTGGAGGAAACCTGGGCGGCGGCGCAGGTGTACGAGGCTTTTTGTGTCCTTTACGTGGCCCTGACACGGGCGAAACGGGGGCTCTATGTCTTCCTGGAGGCGAAAGATGAGAAGAAGAAAAAAAAGGAGAAAGACAAGGCGAGTTTGCACAGCTGGGTTCTGCGCTCTTGCGGGGGGGAGTTGACGGATGAGGAAATTTTTTTCGAGTCGGGCCGGGCCGATTGGGCGGCGACTCTTCCCGACCGCTCGGTGCCGGAGCGGGAGAGTGCGCTTCCGCGGCTGGGCGAAGCGGTGTGGCAGGCGAAACGCCGAATCGCCTCGGGCGGGGAAGAGGCGGCGGTTTCGGGCTCGGGCGACGGCGGCGGGGCGTTGTTCGGGAACGCAGTGCATGAGGAGTTTGAGAAACTGGGCACGCTGGCGGATGTCGATCGGCTCGCCGACAACGCGGCGGGAGACCTGGTGCGGGCCTGTTTGGAAGTGCCGGAGATCCGGGCGCTTTTCGAGCCCGCAGCAGGGGTGGAGCTGCGACGCGAACAAGCTTTCGAGGCGCGTTTGGACGGGGTGTGGCTGAGTGGGGTCATTGATCGCCTGGAGCTGCGGAGAGACGCGACGGGGAAGGTGAGCGCCTTGCGGATCATCGATTTCAAGACGGACCGGGTCGCGGATGCCGGAGAGTTGCGGCAGCGCCACGCCGCGCAGATGAGGGCTTATCGGGAAGCGATGGAGAAGGCGTGGCCAGGTAGCGAGGTGGAGGTTGTTTTGCTCTCGACGAGCCTGCGCTGTCTCGTCCCGGTAGTTAACGAAGCGGATTGAGAAGGGCGAGGCATTCGTGGCGACGGTGGAGCCAATCGGGGTAGGAGAGGGGGAGGACGCGGAGCCCCGCGCGGTGGAGGAGGCGCTGGTGTTTTAAGCCGAGGGCGGGGGCGAGGGGGCCGGAGCCCGCGACGAGATCGAGTCCGAGCCGGGCTCCGTTTTTCTCGATGAGGAGGTCGATTTTTTCGCCAGCGATGACGGGGCCGGGGCGGACGGTGTGGCCGAGGGGACGGAGTTCTGCGGCGACGGAGCGCGCGAAGGGATCGCTGAGTTTTTCGCTGCTCGCTGCAGAGGCTGATGCGGGCCGGGCGAGGCTGGTGAGGTAGCGGGCGAGGAGGCTTTTGGCGGGCAGATCGTCAGGTCGGACGGAGTGAAAGACGCTGAGGCGCTCGCGTGCGCGGGTGATGGAGACGTTGAAGACGTCGGGTCGCTCAATGAAGCGGCGGGTGGCGTCCGGGCAGTTCCGACCGAGGGCAAAGGAGATGAAAAGATGGTCGCATTCCGCACCTTGGAAGGCGTGGGCGGTGCCGAGCCGGAGTTGGCAATCGGAGGAGAGGAAGTGGAAATCGGCGGGTGGGAGTTGCTGGCGAAGAGCCTCGGCGAGGGCGTCGGTTTGGGATCGCAGGGGGGAGAGAAGCCCGATGCCGGGGGCTTTTTCCTCGGCGCGCCAGCTGGGAAGGAGGAGGCGGAGTTCGTGGAGGAGGGCGTCGATTTCGGCCTGGTTCACGCCACTGGCATCGCGTTCGCCCTCGCAAAACCGGCTGGTGAGCGGATGGGGGGCGCTGGCGGGGGCGGCGGCGCGCATGAGGACGAGCTGGTCGCGGTAGAATTCTTTTTTGCTGAAGGCGATGAGGGCGGGTCGTGAGCGGAAATGTTCGTGAAGGAAGGCGGTTTGGCTCTGGGCTTGCACGGCATCGACGGCGAGATCCATGGCGCTGCGGCGCCGGTAGTGGAAGTGCTCGGTTGTGGCTTCGGGGAGCTGGCACTGGCGGGCGGAGGAACGCAGAACCTGCTCGGGGAGGAAGCTGACGTGGCGGAGTTGCTGGGTGTCGCCGGCGATGAGGAGGCGTTTGGCGCGCTGGAGGGCGGGGAGGAGGGAGGCGAGATCGCACTGGCTGGCCTCGTCGATGATGACGAGGTCGAAGAGTTCGCGGGTGTTCGGGAGGACGCGGTGGAGGTCGTCGTTTTTACAAACCCAGATGGGAAAGGCGCGCGTGAGGGTGCGGAAGTTGAGGGCGGAAAGGGCTTTTTCCTGATCGCCGCTGCGTCGTTTCCGCAGCGCTTTCTCGAAGGCCTGAAGTTCGGCGCGGCGTTGGGGTTGATGGAGGAGGTGGTGGAGGCGATCCTGTGAGGCGAGGTCGGAGAGCTCGCGCAGGAGGTCGAGGCGGCGGGTGTCGAGGCCGTCAAGCTCGCTCGCGAGGCGGGTCAGGGTCGGGTGGGAGCCAAGCCGCCAGCGCTGCCACTGGCGTTGGATTTTTTGGAAAAAAGCAGGGTGGCTGGCGTGTTCGAGCTGGCCGAGGCTCAGGTGGAGGGCGAGGGCGCGATGGAAGGATTTTTCGAGACGGGCGAGCTCTTTAAGGGTGCTGGCGAGTTCCCGTTCCTGGGTCTTGGGCTGGAGTTGCGAAGGGGTGTTTTCGCCGCGCAGATGGGCGGCGAGAGTGGCGAGGAGTTCGCGCAGATAGTGGCGGCGGCCTGCGCGCACGCAGCTTTGGCCGTGACCGGTGAGTTGTGCGATTTTGGCCTGGACGAGATCGGCGGCGTGGTCGTTGCGCGCGATGACGAGAGTGGATTGGGAGCGATTGGCGTGATCGAGTGCGGCGGCGGCGATGGTGAAGGTTTTTCCGGTGCCGGGCGGCCCGTGGCAGACGGTGAGCGGGGCGGAACGGGCGGAGCGAAGGAGTTTTTCCTGGCTGTCGTTGAGGATGGCCGGGATGTGGTGGATGGCGTCGGGTCGGGCCGATCCGGTCCCGTCGGGGACTTGCGTGGGATCAAGGAAGGCGCGGAGGGCGGGCGACCACTCGCTGGGATCGGTTTTTTCCAGCTCGCGGAGTTCGTGGAGGATGCCGCGCATGGCGGGCGAGCGCTCGACGAGCTGGAGGCTGGCGGCGGGCTGGAGGCTGAGCTTCGGAGACTTCGCGGCGGCGCTCAATTCACGGGACGTGCGGAGCTGCGGCCAGTGGAGCAGGGCTTCGGTATCGATGCCCTCGGGGCGCAGGAGCGGGCGGAGGCGGGAGAAGCAGTCTTCATCCAAAGTTCCCCCGCCAATCAGCTCGTAGAGCGCGGAAAGGGTCTCGGGTGGAAGCGAAAGCTGGTCGCAGAGGGCGTGATTCAAGCGCCAGGCGGAGAGGTCGAGCGCGAGTCGGAACGAGCCCTCTTTTCCTTTGATTTCAGCGGGATACCATAGCAGGGGAGCGCGGTAGGTGGTGCCGGCGATGCGCCCGCAGAGAAAGAGCGCGCCGTAAAGAAGCTCACGCTCACGTTCATAAAGGGCGTTCATGTCGTGCCACTCGCGTGCGTGACCGGGGTTGAGAACTTCTTCTGGCAAAAATCCCGTGAGCAGTCGCTCCGAGCCCTCCATGAGTCGCCTCAGATGAACGCGTTTGCTCGTGAAGAGATCAGTGAATCCGGCTCGACTCTTGTCCTCGCGATAGCAGTGCCTCAACCATGTGACGAGCTGGGGATTTATTTTCATGATCTATTAACAATAAATGAGTTATCAGCTGTGTGGTCTCCTGACCACCTTGGATCGGAATTTCCGAAGGATCTCGGGCTCCGCTATCTTCTTGGTTGCCCTCTTCTCGGCGAAAAGGTAGCTTTTACCAACTTGCGATGACAGCTGAACTGAGCACACTTCCTGGGATTGATGAGAAGCATCTGGAGCTTTTTGAGGCGATCGGCGTGCAGGGTTATGAGGATTTGGCGGGCTTTGATCTCGATCAAATGATCTGGGAGTTGGAAGATGCCAATGCGGTTTTAGATATTATTCTGGATATTCCGGAGGAAAGTCAACTCGCGGATTGGCAGCAGTGGGCGGCGGGACGCTTGGCGGGAGAGGAAAGCCCGGGGGGAGCCGTCTTTGCTCCTGCGTCTGTTCCCGGTGCGGAAATCTGGCAAGCGGAGCAAGAAGAGGAAGAACTCAGGAAAGAGGAAGAAGCACTTGCCGCGCAGAAAGCCGAAGAGGAGAAGGCGAAGGCGGAAGCTCTGGCCGCGAAGAAGGCTGCGGAAGAAAAAGCGAAGGCGGAGGCTCTGGCCGCGAAAAAAGCTGAGGAGAAGAAAGCGAAGGCGGAGGCTTTGGCTGCGCAGAAAGCGGCGGAAGAGAAAGCGAA
>JBNNED010000279.1:0-11273 GCA_050285825.1 Verrucomicrobiales bacterium
TACTACGGCTCCTTCGGCTATCACGTCTCGTCCTTCTTCGCCCCCTCCTCCCGTTTCGGCACGCCGGAAGACCTCAAATACCTCGTCGACACCGCCCACGGAGCCGGACTCACCGTCCTCATGGACATCGTCCACTCCCACGCCGTGAAAAACCTCGCCGAGGGGCTCAATCGTCTCGACGGCTCGGAGCACCAATACTTCCACCCCGATGATCGCGGCGAGCACCCGCAGTGGGACTCGAAGTGCTTTGACTACGGTCGCCCCGAAGTCCGCCACTTCCTTCTCTCGAACCTGCGCTACTGGATTGAGGAATTTCGTTTCGATGGCTTCCGCTTCGATGGCGTGACCTCGATGCTCTACTGGCACCGCGGCACCGAGGCCTTCGGCTCCCGCGAGTCCTATTTCGGCCCCGCCGTTGATGAAGACGCCGTGCTTTACCTCAAGCTCGCCACCACCCTCATCCATTCCCTGAAAAAGAACGCCCTCATCATCGCCGAGGACATGTCCGGCATGCCCGGCCTCTGCCAAGCCGTCACAGATGGCGGCATCGGCTTCACCCACCGCCTCGCCATGGGCATCCCCGACTACTGGATCAAGCTGCTCAAGCATCAGAAAGACGAGGATTGGAACCTCGACCAACTCTGGTCCACCCTCACCAACCGCAACTGGCGCGAAAAAAACATCGCCTACGCCGAATCGCACGACCAGGCCCTCGTCGGCGATAAAACCCTCGCCTTCTGGCTCATGGACCAGGAAATGTACTGGCACATGAGCCTCCTGCAGGAACTTCACCCCACCATTGACCGGGGCATCGCCCTCCACAAACTCATCCGCCTGCTCACCTTCACCCTCGGCGGCGAAGGCTGGCTGAACTTCATCGGCAACGAATTCGGCCACCCCGAGTGGCTCGACTTCCCCCGCGAAGGCAACGGCTGGTCTTACCAACACTGCCGCCGCCAGTGGTCGCTCGTCGATGACGAAAACCTCCGCTACCAGCAGCTCAACAACTTCGACCGCGCCCTCCAGGAACTCGACCGCGATCATGGCGTCCTCAACACCCTGCCCGCCAACCAAAAACTCATCCACAACCAGCGCAAACTCCTCGTCGTCGAGCGCAACAACCTCATCTTCGCCTTCAACCTTCACCCCACCAACTCCTACGCCGACCTCGAAATCCCGACGAACCAGGACGGCACCTACCAGCTCATCCTCGACACCGACCGCGCCGAGTTCGGCGGCCACCAACGCCTGCGCCGGGACAACCTCCACCCCGCCCCCGACCACCGCACCTACATCTACCTCCCCTCCCGCACGGCTCTCGTCTTGAAAAAGAAAGGCTGAGCTCCATAGCGCCTTCCACATCACAGGGTATTTACATCTTGACGCCCCAAACCGCTGGGTTAGGGTGCCAACGATGAACTACACACACATCAACACACTCAAACTCAGTGGATTGCTCATGTCGTCCACGCTAGCTAGCCAGGCTACCGTCCTTTTCTACGACAGCTTCGCGGCCGGGGGCAGCTCACCGAATGCGAACCAGTATCAGAGCGACCCCGCCAGCACGAATGGGATCAACAACGACTCCATCACGCGCTCCATCAGCGAGTCTTTCGACGGGCAAGCCCCCGCGACTCTCGGCTTTGACAGCTCCGGTTGGCAATCGAACGAAGGAGCGGCCGCCACCGTTTACGGTCGCATTGACGACAACTCTCTCATCCACTCCAGCCTCGTCGATACGCCCGGCTCATTCAACGTTTTCCGCAGTGGCTCCAACTCCAGTGGCTCCCAGCGAAAGGAATACGCGCGCCAACTCACCAGTAATCTCGGCAACGGGGCCAGTGAGCTCTATTTCAGTGCTCTCGTCAATTTCACCAGCGGCCTGGAGGCGAATATCAGCATCATTCAAGGCGCCTCAAACGTGGTCGGCTTTGGCTTCGACGCCAGCGGCAACGCCGAAGTCTTCGGCTCCGCTTACGGCACCATCGATACCAGCACCGCGAGCTTTGCCGGTGGTCAGACCCATCTCCTCGTCGCCAAAGTCTATAATGACGGAGGCACGGAACGGATCGATCTCTGGGTCAACCCGAACGATCTCGCCAACGAGGCCAACAACGCCTCCTCGCAAGTGCTGAGTGGCGTGGAACTCACCTCGGGGAACTTTGTCACCGGAAATGCCATTTCCCGGCTGCGTTTCTCCGCCGGCACCGGGAACAGCATTAGCGATCCCAATCAGCGTTTCGACGAAGTGCGCGGCGCCACCACCTGGGCAGAAGCCTTCAACGTCGTTCCAGAACCCGGAAACCTCGCGCTACTTGCTCTCGGCTCCCTCTCGTTCCTGAGACGCCGACGTCGCTCTTCTTCGTAATCTCTCCTTGCACTGCGAGCGACTTGGATTATGGTTTAGAAGTCGCTTAAGATCAGATTTTTAGAACCATTTGGTCACGATCCTGATCTTAAGTGACACTCTAACCAATAAACATCCATATGAAAAAAATACTCCATGTGCCCATCCTCCTTCTGGGAGTCGTTGCCTTGACTCTCAGCGCTTGCGAAAAAAAAGGCCCGGCGGAAAAAGCCGGGGAGAAAATTGACGAAGCCGTCGAAGATGCCGGCGACGCAGTCGAAGATGCCACCGAGTAAACCAAACCTCCCGATCTCATATGTTACACTGGTCACTCATCTTCCTCGTCATCGCGATCATCGCCGCCATCCTCGGATTCGGCAACATCGCGGGAACAGCCTCGGGAATCGCCAAGATCCTCTTCGTGCTCTTCCTCGTCATCTGGCTTATCTCCTTCTTCCTGAAATAGCCTTTCAGGTGAGAGATTAACGCCACGGAGCAGCTTCCTCCTGACCGAGAAACTTCGGGTTTTTCTTCAGAATGACGACGTCGAGCCACATCTTGACCCGCGCCAGCACCTCCCGGCGCTCGGTCTTCTGAGCCCAATAACCGGTCACCTTCTCCGCGTTCAAGCCCACGGCATCCAAACCGTGGGCTTTTGCTAAATAAGCGGCCCGTTCATTGTGAAACTGCTGCGAAACGAGCACCACGCTCTCCGCCCCGAAAATCTCACGCGCCCGCACCACCGAATCCAAAGTCCGCAAACCCGCGTAATCACAAACGATGCGGCTCTCCGGCACCCCGGCCGCAACCAAGGCCCGCTTCATTTCCTCCGGCTCATTGTAACCCTGCCGGCTATGGTCGCCCGAAACCAGCAAACCCTCGACCTTCCCCGCGTGCCACAGCGCCGCCGCCGCTTCCATGCGATGCTTGAAGTATAAATTCGGCCGACCCGAGACCGTGGGGGCACAGCCAAAAACCAAGCCCGCCTCTTTCGCAGGTACCTCCCCGGCCTCCTCAAACAAAATCCCCTCGCCCGCCAGGCGCGCCTCCCGATCCGCATACCACACCAGCACGACCACGGCGAGCAATGCCAAAAGCGCCAGGCCCAGGAGTCTGAAAAAAATCTTCCACATCGCTCCGACTCTGCCGGAAACTCCCCGCCCTGACAAGCCGAAGCTAGCCCCTGATTTCCGCCTGCAATTTCTTCGGCAAGGCGGCGAAGACGAGATCGTAACTCTCCCGCACGCAGTCCCGGACGAGAGCCGACGGCAAGGAGCCATTGAGCACCAGCGTGTTCCAGTGCCGCTTATTCATGTGATAGCCCGGCAAAACCGCCTCATACTCCTCCCGCAGCTCGACATTGCGCTCCGGATCCCCCTTCAAATTCACGCGTCCGACTCCTTCTTCCTCACCTGCCAGCGCGAACATTTTCCCTCCCACCTTGTAAACCAGGACCTCGGGACCGAAGGGCATTTCCTCCACCGCTCCGGGGAAGGAGAGACAATAAGTCACGAACTCGTCCAATTCCATCACGCAAGATCAAGTAAACACTTCACCGGCAAAGCCGCCAACAAGATCCCGCCCGCCCGTGGTGGGTTCATTTGAAAGCGCAGAACACTCGCCTTCTTCACCTCGATGGCTCCCCACGGGGCTTGTAAAATGGCCGAAGCCAAAGCCGAAAAATCCGGTTCGTGTCCGACGAGGCACACCCGCGCGCACGTCTCCCGATAGGCCGCCAGTTCCGCCAAAGCCTCCTCCGCCCGCATCCCGCAAGCCAGCCAGGACTCGATCACGGGACCGTCGATCCCCGCCGCCGCACACAAGCCCTCCGCCGTTTCCCGCGCCCGCACCAGCGGACTGCTGAGCACGAGATCCGGCAACCAGTCCTGCACCTTGAGAAAAGCCCCCACGCGGCGCGCCTGGCTCCAGCCCTTCTCCGTCAAGGCCCGCGCCCCATCGCCCCCCGGGTGGCCATGATCCTCGGCCTTGCCGTGTCTGACCAAGAGGAGCTCCATCACATTGTCATTCCGCCATCAACCGCGATCACCTGCCCGGTCACATAACGCGCCTCCGGACCCGCCAAATAAGCCACCATCGAGGCAATGTCCTCGACCGCTCCGAAGTCGCCGAGAGGGATTTTCTGCAGAATATCCTCCCGCAGCTTCTCCGGCAACTCATCCGTCATATCCGTCGCGATGAAGCCCGGTGCAATGGCATTGCTCGTCACTTTCCGGCCCGCCAGCTCGCGCGCGACTGACTTCGTAAATCCAATCAAGCCCGCCTTACTCGCCGCATAGTTGGCCTGTCCGGCGTTTCCGATGAGTCCGATCACGGAAGAAATATTGATAATCCGCGGGTCTTCCGACTTCATGAGCACCCGTTGAAAGGCCTTCACGGTGTTAAACGCACCCTTCAAATTCGTATCCAGCACGGCATCCCAGTCCTCGCTCTTCATCCGCATCAGCAGCCCGTCGCGGGTGACCCCCGCGTTGTTCACGAGGATATTCACGCCCCCGAAATCCTCGACAATCCGCTTGCCCGCCTCTTGCACGGCGTCAAAATCCGCGACATCCAAGGCATAATAACGCGCGCAGTCCGGAAACTCGGCATTGAGCTCCTTCGCCGCACTCCCGCAGCTCGTCTCACTCCGGCTCACCAAAGCCACCTTCGCGCCCTCCGAAGCCAAAGCCCGCGCAATCGCCAAACCGATGCCCCGACCCGCTCCCGTCACCACTGCTACTTTACCTGCAAATTTCGACATGCGCGCAGTTTCCACAAGTTCCCCCGCAAACAAAAGCCAAAACCCCCATTTCCCGCTTTTTCCCCGGCCCAACCTGACCTAAAATCACCTCATCACATGATCAGTTGCCCCTACTGCTCGGCCCCCCTCACCGAAACCACTCCCCGCTGCCCGCACTGCCAGTTCGACCTCGCCGGGCTCAGCAAACTCCTCGGGCCCACCCCCATCCTCATCGGCGGCATCTCCGACGCCCCCAAGCTCTTGAGTAAAAAACAACTCCGCAAACTCGAGCAAGCCCGCCACGCCTTCCAACTCCGCTTCCCCCAATCCCGCCTCAACATCGTCCTCCGCCTCCTCCCCGACCAACTCCCCTTCCACACCCTCATCTTCTGGCTCTTCAACACCGCCGGCCTCTCCGAAGAAGCCTCCCGCCGCGGCCACAACCGCGACCTCCTCATCGTCATCGACCCCGCCCAGCAAAAAGCCGGCATCATGGTCGGCTACGGACTCGAACCCTTCATCCCCCAGAAAGCGCTCGATCACCTCATCCAACAAGTCACCCCCGACCTCTCCCGCGCCGCTTACGCCGCCGCCCTCCACAAACTGCTCAACAAACTCACCTACCTCCTCGCCAGCCTCTCCGAAGAACTCGAAGCCAACCTCACCCCCGCCCAGGCCCTCACCCAGGAGCAAGGCGATTACGATTACTAATCTCCGCTCAATCTCGCGCCAATTCCCCTCGCAGCCCCTCCCCTTGTCGAGTCACTCCGACCCTTTTTCTTGAGAAAACCCTTTTTCCTGGTGAATCCAGCGCGCCGCCTCCAGCGCCTTTTCCGCAGGAGCCAGCACATGGCCGCCTGGAAAACGGAACACCTTCACTTCCGCCCGGCGCCGCTTGCTCAGGTAATCTCCATCTCTCTCCTCGAAAGCGATGGCGTTCTTATCCTGATCTCCGTTGATGATCGCCACCGCCATTTCTTTCGAATATTGCCGCTCGTGCTCCCGCCCCAACCAGCCCCCGAAAGCTAAAATTCCCGCCGCCTGATCCGTCACCTCCGCCGCCGTGATATACGCCCACAAGGCTCCCCCAGACATCCCTCCAAAGACCATCTTTTGCTCATCAAAGATCAAATTCTCCCTCGCCCAATCGTACGCCGCCCGCGTGTTCTTCACCCTCTCCTCATCCACTCGCGCCTTCTCCTCCTCACTCGACCCCTTGACATCATTACGGTAAGCATCGACTCCCACCAAAAGCCAGCCCAATTCATCGGCTGCCAACTTCAGGCGATCCAGCACGGAACGCGCATTTCCGCCCGGCGAATACAAAAAAGCCACCGGCCGACTCCGCTCACTCTCGTCTCCGTCCAAATACCCTTTCGGCTTGTATATGTGGACCTTGTGGCCTCCCCCTTCAGGCGGAATCACGACCTCCAGGCGAGCTTTCTCTGCCGCTTTCAGCATCTCCGCTCGCGCTGCCGCCTTCTCCTCCGCCCAAGTGGCGAGAAAAGCCCGATCCGACTCCCCAAAAACGCCTTGATCCAGTTCAAACTCCTTCCCCTCCGCCATCGCAATCCTGACCTTTCCCGAATCGGCATCGAACGAGATCAAACGAGCCTGAATCTTCGCTCCGTCCGATTCCCGCGTCCATTCCCGCATCTCAGCACGGGCCATGGCCACGACGCAAACCAGCACTAAAAAAACCTTCATCATTCTACTTTCCATTAAATTCCAATCATTTCCCAACTTCCAAAATAGGCATTCCCGCCTCCGTTGGGATATAAATGCGCTCGCCCTCCCCATCCATATTAGTAATCCACAAATATCGCAGGTAAGCCTCGTTTTCCTTGAGACTCTCACCCAAAATCTGATTGGCCTCCGCCGTGGCCTTCGCCCGCATCAACTCCCGCTCAGCTTCCCCCTCTGCCTTGATCTTCATCGCCTCGTTTTCCGCTTGAGCCAGCGTAATGCGGGCCTCCGCCTGCTTCATGGCAGCCTGCTCTTCCGCCACGGCTTGCTCAATGAGAATTTTCTTCTCCCACTCCGCCTCCCGGAGAGCGGCCTCACCACGCAAAGCTTGTTTATAAACCCGATATTTCGGATAGCCATACATGCAGGAACCGACGCCTCCCAAGAGCAAAAACAGGCCCAAGCCCACACTCACTAAAAAACCTTTCTCACTCATCACTTCATCCTAATCCCCAAACCAGGCCATAACCATTACAAAAAACGAGCACTTCCGCACTTGATCATTCTTCACTTTTCAATTTTCAATCATCATTTCAAACCCCCACCGGGTGCCAGGTCGTTTTAATCTCCTGAAAATCCATGATCCGTTCCGGGCCGGTCTCTTCCGCAAAGCTCACCCGCTTCAGGTTCTCCGCCGCCAGTTCGCCCGCCGTTTTCCGCTCCTCGTCCGAGGCCTCCGGCAGCCACAAACCTTTCACCGCCATGTGCTTGGCCATCTCCGAGAGCAACTCGGCGCGTTGTCCCGTCAGGATATTGACCACCCCGCCCGGCACATCGGAAGTCGCCAGGACCTCCGCTAGTGAAATGGCACTCAGCGGTGCTTTTTCCGAGGCCAAAACGACCACGCTATTGCCGCCCACGATCAAGGGAGCCAAGCAGGCACTCAGCGCCAGCAATCCGCCTTTGTTGTTCACAATGCCCGCCACGACGCCCACCGGCTCCGGCACGGAAAAGTTGACGTGCGGCCCCGCCACCGGGTTCACCGAGGAAAAAACGGCGCTGTATTTGTCGCTCCAGCCTGCATAATGCACCCACAGGTCAATGGCGGCCTCGACCTCCTTCTCCGCGCGCGCCTTCGTCCAGCCCTGCTCTTTCAGCTCGGCGACGAACTGCCCGGCCCGTCCTTCCAAGACCTCGGCCACCCGGTAGAGAATCTGTCCTTTCAGGTAAGCCGTCGTCCCCGCCCAGGCCGCCTGCGCCTTTTCCGCCGCCTCCACGGCATTGCGGAAATCCTTCCGACTCGCCCGCGAGATGTTCGCCACAAAGCCCCCCTTGCCATCCGCCAAAGTCAGCGTCCGCCCTGACTCACTGCGAGGAAACTTCCCGCCGATGAATAATTTATACGTCTTCTTCACTGTCAATCTGCTCATCGTTTTTCTCCGGTTTACACTTCCAAATACGCCTCCAGACCATGCACGCCGGACTCCCGCCCGATGCCGCTTTCTTTGTAGCCCCCGAAGGGCGAGGTCGGATCGAATTTGTTAAAAGTATTCGCCCACACGACCCCCGCCCGCAGCGCCGAGGTCATCTGAAACATCTTCGAGCCCTTGTCCGTCCAGACCCCACCGCTCAGACCGTAGGGCGTGTTATTCGCTTTTTCCACGGCCTCGCCGGGCGTGCGGAAAGTCTGCACGGTGAGCACGGGACCGAAAATTTCCTCGCGTACGACCCGCTGGCTCTGCGCGCAGTCTGTGAACAGGGTCGGGCGGAACCAAAAGCCCTTCTCCGGCAGGCTCGCTCCGTTGTCCCAGCGACAAGCTCCTTCGCCCTCTCCGCTGGCCGTGAGCTCCTGGATGCGAGTGAGTTGCGCCGCCGAGTTAATCGCTCCGATGTCGGTATTTTTATCAAGCGGATCACCCACGACGAGACTCTCCATGCGCTTTTTGAGCTTTTTGAGAAAATCTTCCGCGAGCGACTCCTGCACGAGCAGTCGCGAACCCGCGCAGCAGACGTGACCCTGGTTGAAAAAGATCCCGTTGACCACGCCTTCGACCGCTTCATTGACAGGCGCGTCCTCGAAGACGATGTTCGCCGCCTTTCCGCCGAGTTCGAGCGTGTAGCGTTTGCGCGTGCCCGCCACCGCGCGGCGGATGGCCTTGCCCACAGCCGTCGATCCAGTGAACGCCACTTTATCGACTCCCGGATGCTCGACGAGCGCCTGTCCGGTCGCCCCCGCGCCCGTGACGATGTTGACCACTCCCGGCGGGAGCTCCGCTTCTTCAAAAATCTCGGCCAGCAGCAAAGCCGTCAACGGCGTGGTCTCCGCCGGTTTCAGCACCACGGTATTGCCACAAGCCAGAGCCGGCGCGATTTTCCACGCCGCCATGAGCAACGGGAAATTCCACGGAATGACCTGACCGACCACCCCCAAGGGACGCGGTTTCGGCCGACCCGGCAGGGCGTAGGCCAGTTTATCGGCCCAGCCCGCATGATAGAAAAAGTGCGCCGCCACCTGCGGGACATCGACATCCCGGCTCTCGCGAATCGGCTTCCCGCCGTCCACCGACTCCGCCACCGCGAGCTCCCGCGAACGCTCCTGGATGAGCCGCGCGACCCGGAAAAGATACTTGCCGCGCTCCGCACCCGAAATTTTCCCCCACTCGCCTTCAAAGGCCTTGCGCGCCGCAGCCACCGCCGCATCAACCTCTTTTTTCCCCGCCTCGCTGAACTCCGCCACGACCTCTTCCGTCGCCGGATTGATCGACTTGAAGCGCTTTTTCGTCTCCACCCACTTGCCATCGACAAAAAGCCCGTAGCTCTTGCGCAGGTTTAAAATCTCCCGTGACTCCGGAGCGGGCGCAAAGCCCCCATTCACAAACTCCGACCCCACCTGCTCTTTTTCATTCTTCGCCATCGTTCCAATCTTAATACTTAAAACTTAATCACTTAAAACTTCCCCCTAATCCTTCGAAAAATACTCGCTTCCCTGATAAAATCCCGTCCGCTGCTTCTCAATCTGCCGCAGGAGATCGTTCGTCAGCGAGCTCGCTCCGAAACGGAACCTCTCCGGCGTCAGCCAGGCCGCGCCGAGCACTTCGCGCACCATGACGAGATACTGCAGAGCCAACTTCGCCTGACTGATCCCGCCCGCTGGCTTCATCCCGACCATGCGACCCGTTCTCTCGTAATAATCCGCAATGGCCTGCAACATCACCAGCGTCACCGGCAAAGTCGCCGCCGGCTGCACCTTCCCCGTCGAGGTCTTGATGAAATCCGCTCCCGCCGCCATCGCGATCTCGCTCGCCACCCGCACCTGCTCGTATCCCGTGAGCTCCCCCGTTTCCAAAATGACCTTCAGATGCGCCTCGCCGCAGGCTTCCTTACAGGCCGCGATTTCATCAAAAACCGCCTCATACTCGCCGGCGAGAAATTTCCCCCGGGAAATCACCATATCAATCTCATCGGCTCCTTCCGCGACGGCAAATTTCACCTCTTCCAGCCGCTCCTGGAGCCGACTCTGCCCGCTCGGAAAAGCCGTGGCCACACTCGCCACCTTCACCCCGCTGCCCGCCACTTCCTTCGCCGCCACCGCGACCAAACTCGGGTAAACGCACACCGCCGCCGCAGGCCCGATCTCCGGCTGACCCGGCAGCGGATTCATCGCCTTGCGACACATCTGGCGCACTTTGCCAACCGAGTCCGCCCCTTCCAAAGTCGTCACATCCAGCATCGTGACCGCCAACTTGAGCGCCGCGAGCTTCACGTCTTTCTTCAAACTCCGCGCACAAAAACGCGCCGCCCGTTCCTCCACCCCGACCTGGTCAATCGCGGGCAGACTCGTCAAATCCGGAAATGTCACCTCAGCCAACTTGCTCACTCGAACAATTTGCGCGATTTCCAACATGAATCCAAGCTTCAATCGTGAAAAATACGTCAATTCCAAATAAGATCTAGTCCGCCCTCAAAAGTCCAGATGATGCCGAAGCGCAGCACGATACGGGCGCCCAACCGGGAACCAATCAGGAAAATTCTCGAGCTTGAGTTTCCAGGCCCCACCCCGGCGATCCAAAGACTCAATCAAGGAAATCCGGACAATGAGCGAGCGACTAATTCGTAGATAATCTTGCCCAAGCAGCTCGCTCTCCCAGTGCTTGAGGCTGCGACTGTCCGCGACCTCCCGGCCATTCGCAAAAACCACGCGACTATAATCTCCCAGAGCACTGATCCGCGTAATTTCCTGCACTGATAAGTTTTCGTGACGCGCCGCATTTTCGATTTGCACCTTCCTAGACGCCCAATCTCCCTGATCGAAATCCTCTAATACCCCAGCAGAATCCATCATCCATCGCGAGAAAATCAATCGCCCCGCTTTCCGCAAGCGGTCGATCTCCCACCGCTCCCAGCTCTCTTTTCTCCCGATTGTATCAAAGCCAATCTGCATCATGAGGCGACCGCGATGAAAGACAGGCACCGCAAGCAAAGTGCTAATTCCCTGCCGAC
>JBNNED010000280.1:0-22940 GCA_050285825.1 Verrucomicrobiales bacterium
CGACGGACAGCCGCCACATCGCCTCCTAGCAAGAGTCTTGCGAGACACCACTTTCGTTTGTGGTTATTTACCCGCATTGATGAATGGCAAAATAGTCCGCTTAAGCAACGCTATTATTATCGTCAGCTAGACGAAATCTGGCTGAAACCACGCTGGGGAGACGGGGAGACGGTGGTGAGAATTTTGGTGGCTGTGTCAGTGAGTGAAGAAGGGGTTGGCAAGGTCGTTGGCGTGATCGAGGAGGGGTATTCCTCAGTTGAGGGGAAAACTAAATAAAGAAATTAAAAAGCCAAATCCAAGCCACTCTGGCGATTGTGAAAGATTCGGGACACTAGCAGCTGCGGCACCGCCGTGCTCATTCCCCACGTCCCTCCGCCTTTCCCCCCTCCCTATCGACACGGCCGTGCCTTTCTTCCACCAAGCTCCGCGCCCCACTTTTCACGGCGTGTTTCGGTCGCGGGCTCCCTGCACACCACGTTTCAGCCCCCCGTGCCTCCTCTGGGGCTACCGCCTCAAGTGGAACCTTTTCGATTAGGGAGGGAGCTTGCATAGCAAGCTAGTTCCATCCTTCGACCACTATTCCACTTGACCCGCCGGCTCCCTCCGTCGGCTGAGGTTGTTATCGGCCTTGCGGCCTAAAAAACAAAACTTCGTGTTGCTTTGCCGGATGAGGAAAATCGCACCTTTCTGGCGTGTCTTTGTTCCTTGCGCGTCATTGACGTTTGCTTGTGATCGGTTAGGCAAGTGCCTTGCCTGGACCTTTAAAGATGTGGGATGAATAAGAAAAACTTCCACGACAATAACCGTGGAAGTTTGAAGGAAAGGAAGAGTGGCGACTAGACGGAAATGCCAGGTGAAGCTGGCTTTTCGTTTTGCTTGGCAGGCTGTGCACGTTGGGCGCGACTTTCCTGAACTTTGGTTTGGCGAGCGAGGCTGATCATGGCTTCTTCCTGCTTTTCTTTAGGGAGATGAGCGACAAGGGTTTCGAGAGCCGCTTTCTTTTCTGGGTTACTTTCCCACTCGTTTTGAATGGAGCGGTTGATGGATTCTTCGCGGTCAATATGGTTCAGAACGTGCATCCGGACGAGACGCTCTTTTGAGTAACTTTCGAGGCGCTCGACGAGCTTAGGATTCTCGGCCATGCAAGCATCGATTTTGGCATTGATTTCGGGATTTTCTTTCGGCTCTGAGGTTTTGGAAGTTTTTGTTCTTTTTCCTTTGATAGGCATTTTCTTAGTGGGTTTGGTCTCTTGTTTTTTCTTATATCGAAGGTGTCGTGAAGAGAGTTAAAGGCTTGATGTTTTGTCCGGCGTAAAAGCCTGACGAAGGCGTTCTTTGATTGAATCGGTGTTATCTGGGGAAATCTGTGTCTCATTTTTTGAGTCGGTGCTCGGTGGGGCTGATTGAAGGATCTCGCGGAGTTTTTGACGGAGCGAGGCGTTTTGTTTTGTTAGTTTTTGCGCGTGTTCGACTGCTTTAGTCAGAGGAACGATTTGCTGGCGCATTTTTTCGTTTGCTGCTATTGCGAATCGTGAGCTTGCGCGCTCTTGTTGGAGGCTTTGACGAAGTTGTGCCAACTCGGTTTTCTGCTGTGCGAATGCCGATTGATTGTTTAAATCTGTAATTCGGGACGCGGCACGGAGTGGGCGACGGTTCCATTTGCTAGTAGCTTCGACTCGGTAAATGTCGTGGGCTTCGTGCATGACAAGACCATTATTGGGATCGATATAGCGCCCGATGGCGTATTTTTTGACCGTTTCTGGATGTCGTAGTTGCTCGCGCTGCTGACTGGGGAGAGATGTGGGCTTTTCATTATACAGAACGACGGGAATTTGCGGAATGGGTTGTTTCTGGGATGTGCAAGAGACGAGTAGAAAGAAGGTAGTGATAGAGAAAAGAAGTTTCATTTTGAGGATGTGGTGCTGAGGTGTTTTCCGTTGGCGGCTTTTGAGACATCAAGTGTCTCAGTGACATAGAGGTAAAATTGCTTTCCGGCAGGGACACGAACATAGAAGCCATCTTGCTTGATGTTGGTAAAAATTTGTTGAGCGTAGCGTCCAAGAATTCGCTGGGCGCCCTCGAGTGGAGCATTGTTCAGGCTGGAAGTGTTTTGAGATCCGAAAATTGTTTGCTCTTGTTCTGTAAGGGCTGAGGCAGCTCCACTGAGGAAGGTGGAAGCAAAAAGTTTGATTTCGGCGGAGTTGTCAGATTTGAGAACTTTTCCTTTGAGCCCAGCACTGCCATCGGTGATGGCCCATCCTGCCCCATCGGCATTTTTTTCTCGATCGAGAGCAAGACCGCTGATGCGAAGCTCGCGGCCGTCTTTCCATACGATGGTCCATTGGCCGCTGCTGGCGATGCGCTCGCGGACTCGATTGGTCTGGGCGGTGCCGTGAATTTCAGACCCGGCTGGAATGATGAGCTCACCTCCGTGCCAGACATCGTGAGTGATGAGCCCGATGATCGGCGTGTCAATGGATGAGGAATCAACTGTGATGACGAGTTTGCAGCGAATGAGTCTCCCGAAGGGAGCGAAATGTGAGTTGGGTGGCTTTGGCTCTGTGGGTTGCGGCATTTCCGAGAAGAGGCTGAGAGGCGGAAGGTGGATAGTCCTCTTTTTCTCATTTTTGTTGAGGTGCGCTGACGGTGCTGGAATCGGAGGTTTTTGAGTCGGGGAGGGAGCCACTTTTGGTGGGGTGAATTTACTGACCTTTCGGTCAACGGTTTTAACAGTTTGTGGTTTCGTATTTTTAGCTTTGAGCGGAGTGGTATATGCTTCCACTTTATGGGGTTGAAATGTGATGATGAGAGTCAGCACGATCCCGAGCAGAAAGACGAAAATCAAAAGTGCGCCGCTTGGTGAGCGCAGGAAATTAAGGAAAGAGCGAGGAGTCATTTTTCTGGGTGAATATGGGTGGCATTTTCGGTGGCGACTTCGAGATCGACTGAAATGATGAATTGATTGTCTGGAGAGAGATGGTTTCGTCCACCATAGGGCGTGCCGGTGATGGCGAGGTACACGATGCTTTGGGTTTTCGCGGGCAGTGAGCCATTTCCATCGCTGATGGACTGTGGGTAAGTGTGGTCACCAGCCCGGACGGAAAAACGATCCGAACGGTAATGGATGTCGTCCTCCGTTAAATTTCGGAGGAGGAGGCGGAACACGAGGGTGTCTTGCCGTTCGAATCGGAAGACTTCCTCAATGTGGATCTCGAAACCCGCTTGCTTGCTGACCTGGGGGGCCTTTTTGAAATTAGCATGTTTGACATCAATGACAGCATTCGGGTGATGCTCCTTTAAAAAAGGATAAGCTTTGGCTTTATCCAAGAGACTAATGAGATCCGCAGGGGAGAGGTCATTTTTTTGAGGTCTATTTTGATCATGGACTGGCTGGGGCGGTTCCTCAAAAACGATGGAAAACTTGGGATGTGAACTTTGCTGAAGGAGTAACACGTATGTGTGATTTTTCCAACGGACATTGAGATTGGTTTGAGCTTCTTTTTGCTCACTGAGACAACGAACTGAGAAGAAAGAACTGCCCTTAGTGTGGGAGAGCTGGAAGAGCCCAGGTTGGTCGGCCTGCATGCTGATAAAGGCCCCGTCAATCGCGCCAATTTGTTCCGGGAAGCTGATGGTAGTCGTGTGGTCCGAAGAAACTGGAACCACATGAACCTCATCGGTGGAAAGTATACGATGTTCGATTTCGGGCGATTTGGCAGGAGCTAATGTTGAAAACGATAGCGATAAGATGGCGATGAGTTTATGGTGTAATATTTTCATATTTAAAATCTGTGACAGCGGTTGGGAATCGATTGTTTTGGGTGAGGTCTGGATTGCGCACCATCTGGAAAGTCAAACGAAATTGGGGAGATTCGACAAAAGTGCGGCCTCTAAAAATGCCCGCCCGGATGAGTTGACCTTTCACTTCAATAAGCGTGAAGTTTTCTCGTGTTTCGAGGATGTTGAGCTTAGAAATTTCTACTTTTTGATGGATCTTCTTGGCCTCGAATTCGGGCTGATCGTCTTTCCAAAACTGCTTGGCCTTTTTTTGGGCCGAGGTGAGGAAAAGCCGACTCAAGATTTCCGGGTCGTCGAAGCCAGTTGGATTGGAATTGAGAAGAGCCTTGGTCGCTAGTGTTCCTTGTGCGACATGTAGACTCGTGGCTTCTTTAAATTCTAAAATCGGCGAGATATAGTATGTTCCTGCGGGATCAATGACCACGACTCGTTCGCGTTGTTTGAATTTCTCCACGAGATAAAGAGGTTGAATGACTGCGATGAGAAGAGCGATGGCGGCGATGAGAAACCAGAAAAGAGCGAGGCGATTTCGGTCCACGAAGACGCGGGTGGGATTGACTTGACGATTGATCACGCGCCGATTTTTTGCGGCCTGCGTGACGATGGGATTTGATAGAGTCATGAGAGTTTATTTTTTGATTTTTCGAGAAGGTCGGCACTTTGCTGGTCATTGCTGAGATCTGAAGAAGGCGGACTGTCATCAGAGGCAAGCGAGGACAAAGATGTGGCAGTAGAATGTTCTCCAGTGGATAGAGAGCCTGGAGAGCGGGAAGAAAGGCTTTGTCCGCTCAGGGTGTCGGTGGCTTGTTGATCACCCGTGAGGTCACTTGTAGGAAGGCTAGAGGCTGAAGACTCCGTTCTTTTTCCCGAAGATGCGGATGCACTAGATCCAGACGTGCTGTCGCCAGTTGAGCTTCCTGCCCTTGATGCCCCGAGCCGAGGCGCGAGATTCTGAAGAGTGCCTCCGGTGAAACCGCGGCCTCCGCCTCGCATGGTTGTTCCAACCGCGCTGCTCCCAATGGCGACGGCAGCACCTGCTCCCGCTAGAGCCAAGCCAGCACCTCCCGTAGAGAGTCCAAAGGCAGCTCCGGCTGCTGATTTGCCCGCATCGGCTGCACCTGTCAGTGAACCACCGACAAGGGCTGTCCCAAAATTGGCACCCGAGGCAATGACCGACTGTATGATGACGGGGGCGATGAAGGTTGAAATAATGATCCACAGCCCGATCACGCCCGCTCCGAGCGTGGACTGGGCGCTGTATGCGGGCCCAAATCCCGCGAGACCTTGGTTTGTGAAGATATCGATTAGATTACTTGTGCCGATGGAGGCCGCTGCCCAGCCCAGCGGCCAAAGCAAGAGGCCGACGGTGGACATGAGATAGCGCGTGGCAATTGAGGAGGTGCTGCGAAGAGCGAACATGCCCAAGAAAATGGGCGCTAGAGCGTAGGCGAATCCTAACAAAAATTTTTGAAGCACATAGGCCACCCAGATGATGAAAGCGGCGATGATGCCAATCACTTTCAAAATGCCGGTCACGATCATGTCACTGAAGGTTGACAATCTGAAATTTATCAGGCTAGACGAGGCTTCCGTGTCAGACTGTTTTTGAATGATCAGTTCGATATAGCGTTTTGCGGCATTTTGTGGACTGGCGTCCATTTTAGCGACGACAGTCTGACTGCTTTTCTGAAAAATATTCAGCCAATCTGGCAAGAGTGCGATGGTCGCGGTAATGAGAACGATGACCATCATGGCCCGTAGCATGGATCTCGGTGTGTAGGCAAAGCGGAGGGTGGAGATGAAGCCCGTGATCATGAGAACCGCCGCCACTGGAATGAGCAAATCGTGGAGGGTTTGTATCTGAGCTTCAAAGCTTGGAAAGATCTGTTCGAATCTGACGGCGGCGAGAGTGGTCATGCGTTTGGTCGGTGCGTTAGGAGTTTGCTTGGTCGTCGTGATCATTCGCCCAAGGGGGAGCTTGATCCCCTTCAAGTTGCTCAAAAAAGTCGGTTTGGTGATTCTGAGTAGAGCGGTCTTTGTTGCGGAAATAGCACCAAAAGGTGAAGCCATTCACGATGGACGCGATGATGAGAAAGATGCCGAGAATCATGAATTTGCTTTGCTTAAGGATTGAATTTACTGACTGCTTTGTGATCGCCCGAAATGGAGAGGCTGCTGAGTGTTTTCGGGGATGATGAGCTCTCGCATTTTAATTAAAGCGTCTTCCCGGTCTGCGGCGTGATTTTCCATCACTGCTTGGCTTTGTCTCGCTTCGTCGTTACGGTTCTCGATGTCTTGGAGAATGGCTTGATAGGCAGCCGAATTGAGTTCACGGTCGATGGATTCCAATTGTGCTGCCTGAGCGACAAGAACTCCGGAGAGCTTTTGCGTCTCAGCGTCTGTAGTGGAATTTTCCAAAGCTTCCGTGGTTTCTGCGATGCCTTCTTTGAGCTCGCGGCGACGTTCTTGGACGTCATCCTGAACTTGGCGGTAATTATTATTGGCCTGGTGAACTACGGAGAATTTTTTATAGTCGGCAGGATCGCGAGTGACATTGACTTGTCCCTCTGTTTTTCCTGGGATTTTTTGGTAGAGACCGCTCCCAGTGAAGGAAAGAGCCTCCTCGCCAGTGGCATTATTTCGGAAGTCTGCAATCGTTTTTCCAATGCCATCACGGGAGATGCTTTTTTGAAACTGTTCGACTCCGACGATGTCCTTCAATGCCTCGGGGTCACCGAAGCGCTCAACATAGGTAGTGACTTGGTCGAGCTGTGTTTTGAGGGTGTTGATTTGCTCCACCTGGTTGCTGACCATTTCGAGAAATTGGGTGAGCTCTTTCAGGTGAGTTGACTTGGCGATGGCATAAGCTCCGACATCGCTCACTTGCCACTGCGCATGAAGCGGGGTGATCATTGTGCAGAGGGCGAGTGGGCTGAGGTATTTAAGTGTTTTACTCATGGATTCTTAAAGTTCGAAGTGAGGGGAGCATGGTGGTGCCGGCCGCGTCGTGCTCCGGAACGGGGAATTGGTAGAAGCTGAAATTTTCGGTTTCGAGATGAGCACTTTGCTCATCGACCATCATCCAATACTGTTGCCGAACGGCGTCGCTGCGACCTTGGTCGTAACCGTCTTCGTAAGCTTTCTTGCTTTGTTTGTTCCCAAGATGCTGGACACCCTCACTCAGGAGAACGCCTCCCGCAGCTCCCGCGGCGGTCCAGCCCGCTTTGCCCCCGCTGGCTTGATGTGCCATGAGGGCACCTGTGGCACCTCCGAGGCTATCGGCCAGGATGCGCTTGGTGGATTGATTGGAGCAGCTAGCGAGTAGGCCGCAGAGAAGGGTAAAAAATACGAGATCTTTCATTTCATTTTTCGGTAGGTGGATTGGCTTCGTGGATGATTCCTTGGACGATGTTTTCGTAGTTCTTGAGCGCTTTTGCTCGTCGCTCAAAGAGTTGCCCGCTCGTGGAGCTGCAATAGAGCATTTCAGGCGAGGTGACATTCTGGACTGTGCCGCAAATCGGGCGCTGGGCATCAGTGTGAAAGTAGGTGAAGGCCGAATACTTTTGTCCACTCTGCTGGTCGGGCAGCGGGTAGTTCAGAATGGCTTGTTTGGTGATTTCGGGCAGGGCAATGTCGCGGGAAAGATCCTCCACATCAGTGCGGTCGCTTTGTCTCATGAGAAAAAACTGACGGCTGTTCCCAATAATGGATTTACGAATGCCACTAGATTCAAGCTGGCTCGCTTGCTGGAGAATGGAAATGTTCCAGCAGTTAAACTTCCGCATTTGCGCGTAACTTTCTTCAATGATTTTTCGCCCTCCGGGGATTTGGGCAAGTCGGGCCACTTCCTCGTAGTTGTTTCGTTTCTTCGCCCCTCGAGGCAAGGTGATGATGTGCTGCCGGGTGTGGTTCGTGATCAGAAAAGCTGCGGCCGATTTGAGCTCGGGTGATGATTCGGGAATGTAGCCGAGTTCGAAATGCGCGATTTTTCCCGTCAGCGAAATATTGGACTGACCATCAAAAAGCGCGCCATATTGACCATCGCGACACCAGGGACGAAGCAGCGTAGCGATCTGAATGATTTGATTCCGTTCTGCGCCAGATGCTTCCAGCTGCATGAGTTCCTGCAACATGCGGTGCTCAGGGTATTCCTGTGGCTGAAAATAGGAGAAGGCCAGATTGCGAACTTCACGAGCCGAGCTGCTGTTTTTGAGGAAGCGGAGAATTTCGCCTTCGTCTGGCTCATTCAGGAATGCGTGAGCTTCGTCGGGATGAGCATGAGCCCAGTCGCGGTGATCCACAAATGCTTCGATAGAATTAGATCCAGCGGGCATGTGTTCGCGACGAAAGCGGGAAATGGCCACGGCATGCCGTGCGACTGAATGAATTTGATC
This sequence comes from Verrucomicrobiales bacterium, assembly GCA_050285825.1. GTDB lineage: Bacteria > Verrucomicrobiota > Verrucomicrobiia > Verrucomicrobiales > Akkermansiaceae > SW10. The sequence continues at coordinate 8,193 of JBNNED010000280.1, forward strand.
AGGATGATTTTTCGTCCATTCCTGATACGAATCTTCATACAGTTGGTTCAGGTAGCGCGAGATTTGAGCCTGACGCAACATTTGGCGATCCTCGTCTTTGCTGGCTCCGGCCATCCGGCTGACGAGCGCGGCGGCGCTGGACAGGTGAAGGGGCGTGAGCGGTAAACCACCAGTGGCAAGGTAATTGATCGTGAGTGTGCCATCCGGTTGTAAAATAATGGGCTGCGACTCTGGTGAAACGGTCTGGGTGTAAATTCCATAGGATAGTCCCTCTTCGATCAGAACGGTGTAATCATAATAGAGTTCGGTTTGCGTTAAGAGGTCGGTGACGTTGACCGACTTTCCGGCTCCGCTCATTCCAAGCATCACGGCGTGCTGTGGGCTTTCGTTTCCTTTTGAGCCTGCGAAAGTTTTAATTCCGACTAGATTTCCGGCATTACCATCATAAATAGCTTCGGCAGTAGTCAGGTGCCCGGTAAAGGTTGCGCTGATGGGGAGCATGTCCGCTAAGTATGCATGTTCGGCGTAAAGTTTGCGGCATTCGTATTTTCCCCACAGCCAGCCTGGCCAAGTTTGGTAAAAAAGTTTTTTTGTCGTGGCAGGAAGGCTAGACTCGAAATACTGGGCACTATTCATCGAGTTGACTGCATTTTTGATAGCGGCCGCTTTCGCCGCGAGCCCCTCTTTGGATTTGTCCCACACGCGAATGACAAGGAGAGCATTGAAGGGGAGAGTGTGTCCTTCCATCAAGGCCGCGATCTTTTTCTGTTTCTTCTGCATGACGCTGAGAAGGGAAACTTTTTTTTCCGAGGCATAGTCTCCGGCGATGCGATCGTGTTCCTTTTCCTCCTTGGCGATTTCGCCCCGAACGGGGATTGGGTCGATATTGACCGTGATGTTGTAATCAAGGAGGGAGAGGTCGGTGAGCCGATGTATAATGCCCGGGAAAGTCATACTCGGCCAGCGCTTGAGGACAATGAGCCCATGATAGTAGCCATCCATCCAAAATCCCGTGTCGCTTTGCCCGACCGCCTCGCTATGCCAACAGTTCTCTTGAATGGAGAGCTGGGGTTCAAAGCCTTCTTTTGAATCGGTGTCGTGACGATGGATTAAGGAAGGGTTGAGAAACGTGCGAATGTGGCGGTAGTTGTCCGTCGCAGTCATGGGAGTGATGCGACCACCCTGACCGCCAAAGATGGCAGACAGAGTTTCGTGAATTTGGCGAAATTCTCGCTCAATTTGATCAAGCAATTGATCATAGGCTTTTTCTTGACCTCCTTTTGAGGCGACAAAATTCGTGGAGGTCTGGATTGGGCGAGAGATAAAAAAAGCCAATTTTTGCCTGCGAAGCTGGCGGTTTTGCATCATTTGCCAATATCGTTGAAAGCGTTCATTGCGGTTCCGTCTGGTCCAAACATTTTGCGCCTTTTGCGTTTCTTTATGGTAGCGGAGAAGTTCCGTTTTGTAATCAGAGTCGCAATACCATTGAACTTGAAGTCGCTGGTTGTCGCCAAGCGCAGCCAAAAGGACTGCTAGTTGGTCTTGAAAAGCATTGAGCTCGTCGGCCTGCGCGCTGGCTAGATCTGGGGGCTCAAAAAGAAATCCTTTTGAGACATGCCCTCCTTGATCAAGTCCTCCAAAAACGAGGAAATCTCGAACAAAATGGCCGTTGGGTGCTGGTTCACTGAACATGGGATGAGATTGGGTGTGATGGTTGTTTGTCTATTGGAGCAGGTGTGATGGCTGGGCCATTTAGGATGTTATCAAGGAAATCTCGGTCGTAGCCGGGCGGCTTTCCTTGGCGAAAACCAAAGATATAGACGAAGGAAAGAATCAGGGGAACCAGGGCAACGCCGAATGCCCGTTCGATTGGCCATTTGAAGACGGCAAAGAGGATGAGCAGAGTCATGACTTTTAAAAAAGCTCCACCAATCGCAAACCAGAACAAATTACCATCCAGCCCCCAAGTTTTGCCTTTTGAATCTTCGGAACTATTGGTCTCGGTGAATCGCAAGGTTGTTTCTTGCTGATTATTGACCACTGCTGAAGCCCTCCGGGTCGACAGTTGTGGAATCAAGACCGAAAGCCGCGAAAAGAGCCTTCACAATGACAGGTGCCCCAGCAATAATGAGACCACCGATGATCGAGAGTTTTCCCGAATCGGCATCACCGCGCCGGATCGCAAAACCTCCGCCAATCACCGCGATGATTCCGAAGATGAAAGCAATCAACATGACAATGCCAAGTGCTCGGCTTGCTCCGTCTTGAAGGGTTGTTTGTTGGGCGAGGATTCCGTAAGTGCGGATATAAAAAGTAGCTAAAGTCGTATTCATGACAGTTGGAGTTATAGGTCCAAAACTGCCAAGAGCTGTTCCAGCTTTGGAACCAGTGAGCTTCAAGCTTTCGTTAAAAGGCTTGTCATGCTTGGTTCACATTCGACCCAAATGCTCAACGAGCTCCCCGCACGCTTGTCTGACTCCATCATAGGACAAGATCACATCATCCCGAAAGTAGTCTCGGTGCTGCAGCGCGGCCAGCTTGGCTTGAGTAGGCCAGGACGCCCCAGAGGGAGTTTTTTGTTTCTCGGTCCGACAGGGGTGGGTAAAACTGAATGTACACTCGCTTTCAGCAAATTACTTTTCGGTGAAAATGCCGTGCAGCGTTTCGATATGTCCGAATACCAAACGAAGGAAAGTCTGGCTCGCTTGCTAGGCGAAAACAGAAGCGATTGCGGTTTTTTAGGTGAAGCAATGCAACCTGGCAGTCAGGGGACGATCTTGTTCGATGAGATTGAAAAAGCGCACCCTGAAATCCTTGATGTTTTCCTACAAATCCTTGATGCCGCTCGCGTGACTGTGGCGACTGGAAATACTCTCGATTTTAGCAATTATTATCTAGTTCTCACTTCAAATATCGGGTCTGCAAATTTGGTAGATCTACAATACTCTTCCTTTTCGACCATTGAACGTCATGTGCTTCTCGCCGCTCGCACAATCCTTCGTCCCGAAATTTTTGCCCGAGTCACAGAGCGCTTGGTATTCAAGCCACTAACATATGAAATCCAGCTCAAAATAGCCGAATTGTTTATCGAGCGGGAATTATGTTTCATGAAAAAGCAAGGGCATCAGCTGTTTGCCGATGAATCAGTTTTGCCTCTTGTAATCAAAATGGGCTTCGATTCTAAACTTGGAGCCAGACCGCTTCGCGATACCGTGGAAAAATTGATCGGTGATGCCGTCACCACCGAAATACTGAAAGGAAAAGGAGCCAATGGGTGGCTCACCAATCATGAACCCAATTCATTTCTTGAAATTCAGACGAAAAATATTCCTCAAGACAGAAACCATGGTCTTTAACGCTTTGATAGCTAAGGCATTACGGTCATCTGTGGGACGGTAAGAGGTGAGAAAGCACCCTCAGCTCGCAGTAAAATTAGCGAGACGGTCTCGCTCCTGGATAAACATATAAATAAAAATCGATAAATTGAGTTAGGCGATCCCCTGGTCCAAGCTCAAATCCTTATTCATCGAGCAAAAGCCGAAATAAGAAGTGAAAGGAAAGAACCTCATAGGGCCAAAAGTCAGGAGAGCTCGTTACAAAAAAGGGTGGTCTCAGCAGCAGCTCGCGGTGAAACTGCAATTGGCTGGATTCGACATCAGTCGATCAGGGGTCGGAAAAATAGAAGCCCAGTTGCGCAAGGTCAGTGACTTGGATTTTCTTTATATTTTGAGAGTTTTGGAAATGAGCCTCGAAGAACTCCTCGATTCTTAAACTAAGGTTTTTCCCACGGAAGTGGACCTTCGCCGAAAAGCAAATCTGTCCCAGAGACTTCGAGAGCTTTCGCCAAAGTAATGAGCTCAAAATCGTTGACTACACGCCTTTGATCCTCGATTTCAGTAATCTCGCGGCTACTGATAAATAGACCTTTTTCATGGCAAAGCGAGGAGAGGTCAACTTCACTGAGTCCCTTCTTCTCACGAGCCACACGAAGCCGTGGGCCAGTGAAATTGCTGTCTGATTTCGTAGTCATGATGAATTTTCTTATCGGACAACAATACAACGCCTCATGCGGCAGCGCAATAATCGAACCTTACTGTTCAATATTTCCTTCGCGTCTTCATGGCGAGACAAAGAAAAGATTCGCACGAAAATAGTTCGCGTTTTTCAGTCCGATTGGCTGAAGTCTCGACAATTTCTGGTTTTTGTCGTCGCCTTTTCCTTATAAAAAAAATCGTTCAGGGGGGGGGGATCTTAGTAGGCAGGTCGGCAGTGGAATGGTATTACAATCTGTAATGCAGCTTATTTTGCCATTCGAAGGTTCCGCCGATTTATACAGGTCGTCTAGAGCAGAATTAAGGATGGAACCTCCGGTTTGTTGTCCCAACTGTAAGAGCACACGGCGTCTGAGATTTCATGGGTATTACGAACGCGATTCCTCGAGTTCCGAAACGGGTAATCTGATCAGAATAAAGGTTAGAAGATACCGATGCCGGGATTGTCACCTTACCACAAGTCTTTTGCCATCATTTTGCCTACCTTATCGGCTGGTTAGTGTGACGACTATCAGCAGGTTTTTGAGCAGTGGCGTGATTCATTCGACCGAACTCAAGTGGCAAGGCTTAGTTTTTAGATGTGAAAAGCGTTTTGTCTCATGGAAGATAGAACTTGCAGCTGAGATTGCGGCGAAATTGCCCTTCAGTTTACCAGGGATCTCGAACCGATCTGATTGGATCTATATCGAACAATTCCTAGGAGGAATTGAGTGTGCCGCATCTCAACTGCTGGCCGACTGTGCCGTAACTTTATTTGGCCGATACAGATGCCACTCTCCGGGCTCAAAGCTGCCGAAAGTCGGGGGTGACCACACAACTAGTATGTTTCCTTGCGGGAAAGATCCGCCTAGTTGTCGAATCAGATGATTTCTAAGGGAATAACGCCGGATCTTGTTAAACTTGCGCAATCGGCAGCAGCTTACGTTCGAATGTCCACGGAACACCAAGAGTATTCCACTGATAATCAGATGGAGGTGATCAGGGATTATGCCCTTAGGCGCGGATTAGAGATTATTATGGTATACTCCGATGAAGGGAAAAGCGGGTTGCGAATAAAAGGCCGTGCTGGCTTAAATCGAATGTTAAATGACGTGACCGCTGGAAATGTATCTTTCAGGCATATTCTTGTTTATGATATTAGTCGGTGGGGAAGGTTCCAAAACGCCGACGAAAGTGCGCACTACGAGTTTATTTGTCGTAAAGCTGGGATAAAGTTGCACTTTTGTGCGGAGCAGTTCGAGAACGACGGCAGTCCGGTATCCACCATCGTGAAAGGGGTGAAACGGGCAATGTCAGGTGAGTATAGTCGCGAACTTTCCGCAAAGGTGTTTCATGGCGCATGCAGGCTGATCCGCTTGGGCTACAAGCAGGGTGGTACCGCAGGCTATGGTCTTCGGCGGCTGCTTATCGACCAGGCTGGCAGGCCAAAGGAAATACTCAAGATTGGTGAACAGAAATCGATCCAGACCGACCGAGTGGTGCTTGTTCCAGGCCCTGATGAGGAGATAGAGACAGTTAGATGGATCTTTCACGCGTTCGTGGTGAGTAAGCTGAGCGAAAGGGAAATCGCCGAATCCCTGAACAAACAGGGAATTGTCACAGATTTCGGTCGCCCGTGGACGAAGGGTACCGTCCATCAAATTCTGACCAATGAAAAGTACATCGGCAACAATGTGTATTGCCGTACCTCATTCAAACTAAAAGAGATTCATGTAAAGAATGATCCCGAAGATTGGGTTCGCCTAGACGGAGCATGGAAGGCAATCGTAGAAAAGGATTTGTTTCTGCAGGCCCGTGATATCATTCTGAAGCGTTCGCAAAGGTTAACTGACGAGGAAATGTTGAGTCAGCTTGCGGGGCTATTGGAAACTTGTGGACGCCTCTCAGGGATTATCATTGACGAGCAAGAGAGCATTCCGTCGAGTTCTGCATTTCGTAGTCGCTTCGGAAGTCTCGTGAACGCCTACTCATTGATTGGATATGAACCGGCTATAGACTATGCTTTTGTGGAGGAAAACAGGAGGATCCGACGGCTGTATCCTGAAGTTCAGAATTCGATACTGAATCAGCTGAAGGGAGCTGGCGCTACAGTCACTCGAAAGGACGGCTCAGATATTTTGTTCGTGAACGAAGAGTTTACCGTTTCTCTGGTACTATGTAGGCATTCGACAACGCAAAGGGGAACCTCACGGTGGGTAATCCGCTTCGATACAGGATTGCGCCCAGACATAACCATTGCAGCAAGGCTTGAAGTCGGGAATGCATCTAAACGTGATTACTTTCTCCTACCTTCTATAGACATGACCTGTACAAAGCTCCGTGTCGGAGAGAACAACTCTGTTGAACTCGACGGCTATCAATTTGATGACCTCGGCATTTTATTTATGATGTCTGAACGCACGCAACTCCACGTATGAGCATGAAAGAGAAAATTATTCTGATTCCCATCGCCACCATTCGAGTCGTCAATCCTCGGGTGCGAGACAAAAACAAGTTCTCAAAAGTTGTGGAAAGCATTCGCAATGTGGGGCTTAAAAAGCCGATTCAGGTCACGCCTAGAAAATCTCCTCAAGATGCGCCCTTGGTTTATGATCTTATTTGCGGACAAGGACGGATGGAGGCGTTTCAAGCCTTGGGCCTGACCGAAATCCCAGCCATCGTAATGAATGTATCCGGAGAAGAAGCTCTTCTCATGAGCCTGATTGAGAATATGGCTCGCAGAAATGCGTCCCCACTGGAGCTGATAGACGAGATAGTTAGGCTTAAATCATGCGGCTATTCCAATGTGGCTATCGGGAAGAAGCTGGATGTTTCTGACAGCACTGTTGGCGATCTACTTCTATTAAATCGGGCGGGTGAAGGAAGGCTGATTTATGAGGTGGTCAAAGGAAATATTCCTCTCGGAATCGCTATCGATATTGCGAAAGTTGACGGGATTGATCAGCAGAGGGAATTTCTTGAAGCTTATCAGCAGAACCATCTTAATCATGCCGCCATTCGGACGATCCGAAGAGTAATGGTTCAACGCGGGATTTTTGGCAAAAACTTGGGGGATACACCTAGCAAAAAAAGCTGCAAGAGCGCCGACGGTTTGATCAACACCCTAAAAAAAGAAGGGCAGCGACAAAGACTCCTGATCAAAAAGGCCAACATCTGCGATGCCAGAGTAACATTTATTGTCGAGGCGCTGCGGCGTCTCTGTGGTGATGAGGATTTCATGACTCTTCTCCGCGCGGAAGGAATTAATACGATGCCGAAGGAGCTGTCTGACCTTATCAATGTTACCGAATCCAAATCCCACTGAATTATGGAAAATTCCCCGTACTCGTTCAAACTCGAAAGTTTCAAGATTCCGATCGAACGAATTCTCCCTGTTAGACTTGTTAAGGATCCTAAAAAAACGGTGCGCCGATACGTAGAAATCGTTTCCTCTATTCGAGAGGCGGGCTTAATTGAGCCGTTAATGGTGTATCCTGAAAAAGGCGATACTGGCAACTATCTACTCACCGACGGACATTTACGATTGTGCGCATGCAAGGAACTAGAAATGTCTGAAGTGGACTGTATAATTGCATTCGACGATGAAAGCTATACCTATAACGCAAAGGTCAATCGACTGGCTCCGATACAAGAACAGAGGATGATCCTAAAAGCCATTGAAAAGGGGGTTTCAGTGGAGAAAATTGCGGCTGCTCTAAATATGGATATTGGAAAAGTTAGAGCTCGTATGAATCTTACACACGGGCTCTGTCCAGTTGTTATCGATTTGCTAAAAGACAAACAAATTAGCCCGTCAACGCTGGTCATCCTGCGCAAAGTAGTCGCTAATCGCCAGATAGAGATCGTCGAGCTGATGGTGGGAGCAAACAACTATTCTCGTGTCTACGCGGAGGCTCTATTTCTTGGGACTCCTAAGGACAGACTCACACCAGCAGCAGTCAAAAAAAGCAGGAAAATCAATCAGGAGGAACTGGGGAGAATGGAGTATGAGATGGCATCCCTAGAGAGAGAATATAAGATTTGTGAAGAAAACTTTTCGAAGAAAATGTTGCAACTAACCATGTTTCGACGGTATGCGATGCGCCTGCTTGAAAATGACAAAATCGACCGGTTCCTCAATACTAGGCATGCTGAAATACACGCGGAATTATCGGAGATAGTGGCGAGTGAAACCGTATGTTAAGATGGATTTTATGAATCGAATGAGGTTTTATTGTTGTATTATTCTAATTTGTATTATGTCCATACTTTACGCGTCAATTTCAGTTCATCGGCCAGATGGCGCGCTACTCGTCCCGGTGAAGTGGCTCTGCAAGAATACACGAAATACCGAAAGTCATCCGTCCCACCTCTGGTTATCAAGATGTCAGTATCTAACGCCACCAAATTTCTTGGAACAAGATTAGACCAGTCAGTTCAAAAAAACCGTTGCAAAGCAGATGAATTTACGGTCCGTCGTATACTTTCCAAAAATTGCGAGAACCACGAGAAAGGATTGATAGCAAAGGGGTTCAGGGGATGCAGGGATTTTCTTCGGCGGTTGAATATTTTAGATATTAATTACACTATAAATTAAGACCGGATAACAATACAAATTTCATAATAAAAATACATCATTTATAAAGAGTTTAGTCGTTAATGTATAAAATAATATTTTAGTTATGAGTTGTCTAAATCATAAATTTATTGTGAGGGTGCCTAGATCTTACGGATAATATAGATTCTTTGTGATGCTTGATGGTTTAAATAGTGAGTTTACTCACGAAACAGAGTCTCGAGCGGAAGAAGATACCTACGATGGAGCAGTTCATTCTCAATGTGCGAAGGGTGCTCGCCGATTTGAAAAATTGGCTCTGCTATTAGAACGGGAAGTAATTCACCCATGAATATATTGAGGGTATGGCAATACAACAAAATTCTAAACAAAAGGTGTCTGATCTTGTGACTCGAAAGGCCGCTGCATCGCGACTTTCGATTTCAACACGGACACTAGATAGGATGGCAAACAAAGGGCTCATTGAAAAAGTGTTTGTTGGTGGAAGTGTTCGCTTTCGTTCTTATGATATTGATAAAATTGTGTCAGAGGGTGTATGAGTATTAAAGTTTCTCGGCAATTGAAGGGGTAATGCGTTTTTTCTGATCGGCATAGATAGAAGAAGTGATGCGAATATCGCTATGTCTAAGATATCGAGAAGCTGCAAAAATCCCATCTTCGCTCGCGATGATGCTGCCGACCTCCTTCCGGAGTTCATGTATCGGTTTGGTTGCAGTAACGCCTTGAGAGCGCAGCCAATTTTTAAGAATATTTAGATGTTGTTGACAACGGTATCGGCTTGTGCTGACAGTCGGTGATGCTGAAGATTTCGCCTCGATCACAAAAGCTCCTGTTGCCTGCCGAAAATAGGATGAAAATATGTCCCGAGTCTCTCCGCTTAGCGATATTACACCTGCTGAATCCTCGCTTTTAAGACGGTGAAATTGAGTGTCCTGAATAATTAGAGTCATTTCTGCGAAATTAAAGCTTGACCATAGTAAGTGGTCGATTTCTGAGACACGAAGGCCGCAGATTAGAGCCAAAAGAAGGATTTTATATGCCTCTACGTGCTCATTTTTTAAATTTTCATGGGCATCTTTAAGTATCTTCCTGGCATTAATTTGACTGTGATAACGCTGTGACGGGGGCTTTTCCATAGAAACTTGATCGAATGGTAGAGGTGATGGTAATTGAAGATCACTATGAAGAAATGGTAATAATTTTTTCGCGAATAGAGCTTTTGAGTTCCTAATAAGGCTGTTGAGCGTGATGATTGCTTGTTTTCGCTCTTTTGCACCATCGCGAGGTATTTCAAGGAACTCTTTTTTCCAAGATTGTATACGAGCGGGTGTGAGGTCAGATAGTGGAACTGAATCTACCTGATCTTGCCAACATGACTCACGTTCGCTTTTTCGACTTGCGCGAGATGGGTGATCGATTTTCATCACTGACGATACAATACGCCTGAAAGCTTTAATATAGGTATTAAATGACTGCTCTCTAGCTGTGGAGTATCTTCTGCTTGTCTCGATTAGTGCTCCCACCGTGGTGTGCGCTACTTTTTCCTCCGTTTGTTGTCCAATTTGATTTTGAGGTTTGTACTTGGCCAAAGTAGCATCCCAGCCGTTTTCTAGCAGATAAGCAAAAATATGAGCGGCCATAGTTGCGGCTTTTTCTTTGTTTGGCGTGTATAAAGGGAATCGTATACGTCTCTTTTGGTGACCTATTCTTGCGCTGTAGTGTGGAGATTCAACGCCTCCTCTGCCCATTGGTTTATGAACTTTTTTCTTCCAGTAAGCAACGCTGGTGCGTGCTATGGCCAACCGAAGTGGCTGGCCGCTGGCTGGCCGTTCCGGTTCGTTCTTCGCTGTCTTCTTGTGACTGTCCATGTCGGGATGAATATACGTGAACTAACCCTGAAGATAAAGGGAAAAGCTGATCTTTAGAAGATTAAAAGAGTCAGCCGGAGACAGAAGTAGGCTATGCAAGAAAAGAAAAATAGCAGACTGTAAATCTGCTCACGTAAGTGTACGCTGGTTCGAATCCAGCCCTGCCCACCAGTTTTTCATGAGAAAAACCCGGAATTCGTTCCGGGTTTTTTTTGTGCCCGCTGCCCGGGGACTGGAGAGGGAGGGGAGTTCTTTTTCGGCATTTCGGGGTTGAGTTCGGTGGAGGGATTGGGGAGAGTGCGCGACATGCTTGATTATTACTATCCGATGTTGATGGAGGCTTCGCAGGGGCGGCTCGTGGGCGTGCTGGTGGCCTCGGTCCTCTTGATTTTGTTTTTGGTGATCAAGCTGCGGGTCCAGGCTTTCGTGACCTTGTTGATTGCGAGCGTCTTCGTCGGCGTGGCCTCGGGGACGATGGGCATCACGGAAGTCGGCGGAGCCATGGTGCGGGGAGCGGGGAAAGAGATCGGTTTCATCGCTCTCATCATCGGTCTGGGTTCGATTTTCGGAGCCTTCATCGAGCACAGCGGCGGCGCGCAGAGTCTGGCGAACGGGCTGCTGCGGAAGTTCGGTGAGAAGCGGGCGAGCTGGGCGATGATGCTGACGGGTTTTCTCATTTCCATCCCGGTCTTTCTCGATGTGGCGATCGTCATTCTCGCGCCCATTGTTTACACCCTGGCGCGGCGCAGCGGGAAGTCGCTCCTGCACTTCGGCCTGCCGCTGGGGGCGGGTTTAGCCGTGACCCACGCCTTCGTGCCGCCGACGCCGGGGCCGACCTGGGTGGCCTACGCGCTCAATGTGCCTTTGTCGCAAGCCATTCTCTACGGGGCGATTGTGGGTTTGCCGGTGGCGATTTTTTCTGGTCCGATTTTATCGACCTGGCTGGCGAAAAAAGTTCATGTCGAGGCTCCGCATTTATTGGCGGGTGAGGAAAAAGAAGAAGGGCAACTCCCGCCTTTCGGACTCATTTCCCTCATCCTTCTTCTTCCCGTTCTCCTGATCTTCGCAGGGGCCCTGATTGACCAGTCGCTGACGAAAAGTCTGCCGGAAGGGCTGGATCGGGCGGCCTTTGCGGCGCAAAAGGCGGAGCTTCTCGCCGCCTCTCCGGTCTGGCAGCAGTTCCTGTCCTTTGTCGGCCATCCGGTGGTGGCTTTGTTGATTTGCACGGCGGTGGCGATGTATGTTCTGGGGACGCGGCAGGGGGTCGGTCGGGACGCGCTCATGGACATCGCGACGAAATCGCTGGGCCCGGCCGGGGTCATTATTCTCATCACGGGCGCGGGTGGCGTCTTCAAGCAAATGCTCATCGAGACCCACGTTGGCGAGGCCCTGGCGCAAACCTTGGTGGGACTGGGAGCGGCGCCTTTGCTGATGGCCTGGCTCTTCAGCACGATCATCCGCGTGGCCCAGGGGTCGGCGACGGTGGCGATGGTGGCTTCGGCGGCTTTGATGAGCCCGATTCTCGCCCTCGTGGAGTTGTCAACGGGTCAGAGTGCCTTGATCGTGGTGGCCATTGCGGCGGGAGCGACCGGATTTTCGCATGTCAATGACAGCGGCTTCTGGGTGGTGAGCCGTTATTTCCGCATGACGGAGAAGGAGACTTTGCAGACCTGGTTCTGGGTGGGCACGAGCATATCAGTGATGGCGCTGATCTTATCGAGTCTGATCTGGTTTGTCGTTTGACTCTCGCCAGGCGAGGAGGCCGTCGCGGATGGCGAGGGCGTATTCGGCGTAGAGCGAGCGGCGCGGGATGCCGTCGATGAGGCGGGTGCCGGGGTAGTCGCCGAGGCGGTGGCGGGCGATGAAATCCGGGCTGTTCATGGTGTAGGGCTCGAAGAAGAGGACGGGGCAATGGTAGGAGCGGTTGGCAAGGAGGTTGCGGGCCCAGAGGTAGGGATTGGCGTCGAGATTTTGGGCGAAGGGGTTGCTTGCGGGGTATTGGTAGGCGGGAAGTCCGGTGTGGTTTTGGAAGGCCGTGATGAAGTGGCGGGCGAGGGGGAGTTCGGCCTCGTAGGTGCGGGAGAGGAGGCGGGCGAGCATTTGGAAGCGTTCATCGTCGTGGACGAGTTCGCTGCTGTGGTAAGTGCCGTTGAGGAGGAGGTGGAAGTCCTGACCGGGTAAAGGAACGGGGGAGGCGGAGGCGTTGAAGTGCAGGCAGAGGACGAGGTCGGGCTGGATCGTCTGGTTGACGAGCTCGGCGCGGGCGAGGATCTCGGCGGTGCGGTAGAAGAGGCGCTCGGCGAGCTTGAGGGGCGTGGCGGCGTTGTGGAAATTGGCCGGCCGGGCGCTGGTGACGGGTTGGTTTTCGCTACGGACGAGGGTGACGGTCGCGCCGAGGTTTTCGAGGAGGGGTTTGAGTTTCTGACAAGTGAGCAGGGTCATTTCGCCTTCACGGATGGGGTCGTGATCGCCGTAAACGAGGTGGCGTTCTTCAATTTGGGCGAAGTCGCCTCCGATGTGGCCGGGATCGAGGGCGATGTGGATTCCGGCGAGAGCTTTCCCGGCGGGGGCGGGCGGGAGTTGGCTGGGATCACGCCAGGCCCAGCCGTGTCGGGGTTTCTTTTTTTGAAGGCCAGCGGGCTGGAAGTACCCAGAGGGCATTTCACCCACTGCACGTGATTGAAGGTCAGCGGACTGGAAGTCCACTGCACGTGGTTGGGGGTCAGCGGACTGGAAGTGCCTAGAGGGCATTTCATGCACTGCACGGGCGAAATCGAGGCGGTAGTGCTCGTCGGGGTGGCGGGCGTCGGTGCGGATCAGGGCGTGGTCGTCGGCGAGCGTGATCCAGTCGGCCCAGGCTTGCTCTCTGGTGTAAACGGTATCGAGCAAGCGGAGGAACTCGCTGCGCGGCATGGCTTTTTGGAAGACATCGAGCTGCGACCAGTCGGGGGCGCTGCCGAGGGGGGCGAGGCTGCGGGGGCTTTCCTCCGGGATTTCGGGAGTGGGCGCGGGCGGGCTATCGGGGCGGAAAAAGAAGGCGAGGAGGAGAGCTGCGAGGATGATGAGGGGGACGGCGAGGAGGTAGAGGGGTTTTCCGGGCTGCCCGGGCGGGGTGTTCATGCTTGACTGATGGTGTCAGGGGGTTATTTCCGCAACCGGAAAGTGAGTGATTTATGCTGAGACTGTTATTTTTGGGTGATATTGTGGGGGAGCCGGGTCGCAAGGCCGTGATTGGGAATTTGGCGGGCTTGAAAGAAGAACTGGGGCTGGATTTCGTGGTGGTGAACGGGGAGAACTCGGCGGGCGGGCGCGGGATCACGCCGAAAATCGCCATCGACTTGCTGCGGGCGGGTGTGGCCGTCATTACCAGTGGGGATCACATTTGGGATCAGCGGGAGGTGAGTGATTACCTGCCGACGGAGCCGCGCCTGCTCCGGCCGTTGAACTTTCCGGACGGAGCGCCGGGCGACGGGGTGGTGGTTCTGGAAACGCCGAAGGGGAAGGTCGCCGTGCTGAATGCGATGGGGCGCGTCTTTATCAATCCGCCCCTGGAGCATCCCCTGCTGGCGGTGGAAGCGGTTCTGGATCGCCTGGACGAAGAAGGGGTGAAGATGCGCATGCTCGATTTCCATGCCGAGACGACGAGTGAGAAGATCTCGATGGGACGCGTGCTCGATGGACGGGTCTCGCTCGTGGTGGGAACGCACACGCACGTGCAGACGGCGGACGAAGAGATTTTTCCCGGCGGAACGGGCTACCTGACGGATGCGGGGATGTGCGGGCCGGCGGTTTCGGTGCTCGGGCGGGCGGTCGACTCGGTGGTGTGGCGCTTCCGCACGGGCTTGCCGACGCGTTTTCCGGTGGCGAAGGGAGAGGTGCGTCTCTGCGGGGTGGTCGTGGATTTGGACGAGGAGAGTGGCAAGTGCCTGGAGATCAAGCGATTCAGTCGCGTCATCGCGGGCGAGGAGTGAAGCTGCGTAGAGAGAAGGGGGCGGAATATCGGGCGAGCGGACGCGAAAAGGTGGACTTTTGGCCATTCGGCTCTCGCCAAGCCGGAAAAGGAGAGAGGTCCGCGCTTTGGTGGATTCCTGATAAAACCAAGGAAAATCGGGGGATTTAAAAAAAAATGAAAAGAATTATCAATTTTTTTTTGACAGAGTGCCCGACTTTGATACTTTCCCGCCCGCTTCAGCGGCCCGGACGATCCCAAACCTGAAAAGAATAAGGATCGGAGGGGTTTCCGAAGTTTAACGAGCGAGACACGCTCATGTAG
>JBNNED010000281.1:0-4683 GCA_050285825.1 Verrucomicrobiales bacterium
AAAACCGACCGCGAAGCCCGCGCTCGGCGAAGGGCAGCGGTTCTCGCGAAAGAGGCAGTCGCGCACGAGGATCTCCGACATCTGACCACGCGGCGAGTTGAACTCGAGGTCGGACGAGCTGTTTTTCTCGAAAAGACAGCGCTCGACCCGCACGCCTTTGACCACTCCCGTAGCCTCGTTCGCTTGAAAAAGCCCGTAGCTGGCTCGCCGGACTGTCGAATCAATGATCTCCAGCCCTTCCAGGCGACCGCTGCCCACTTGGAAGACATGGCAGTATGTCCCGGCGAATTCCTCGTTCCGCCCGTCAATGACACAGCCGCGGAAAAAAATTCCGCTGACCTCGCCAAAGAGCGGGAACATCACGAGCGGAAATTTCGCCGCGCGCTCGATGCGGAGATTTTGGAGACCTGAACCACTCGCAAAGGATAAAAAAGCCCGGTAATCTTTCCCGCCTCCATTGCTTTGCAAACGCAAGACTGAATCCGGTCCGCTCCCGAGCAGGCGCACCCCGGCGGGCACCTGCAAGCGTCCTTTCGTTAAGCGAATGACATACTCGCCGGGCGGAAAAAAGAGCGTATCTCCTTTCTTCAGCTCCGCAAAAGCCTTGGCCAAAGCCGGGCGCAGGTCGTCTTCAGCGTCCGGCTCGGCAAAATCCGTAATTTCCAGCGTTCGAGCACAGGCCAGACCGCATAGGGCCGTGAAAAGTAACCCTAGAAACAAGCGCTGCAGACATCGAGTCATCATAGCAAGCGGATACGTTCCTCCGGAACACGCTCTATCTGGCATTCTTCGATCCTTTCTCCGCAAAATCCCCCCCCAAAAAAAATGGCGGCTCGCTCGAGGCCAGCCACCATGGGAAAAATGGTCAGCGGAAGCGCTTACCAATCGACGTTCGTGCCACGCGTGTCGATGTGGGTGAAGCTGCTGTAGCGACCGATGCCACCTTTGAAGACGCCTTGGCTGCGCAAGCGGCGGGCCACACTGGCGACGCTGTAGGGCGAAGCGGAGAATTTCAGGTCAAGCGCGTTGTTCTTGGTGTGGTAGGAACGGCTTTTCGCGCCGGGGCAGCGGCTGTTGTAAGCGGGGCTGCGGTAAGCCGAGGTCACGTCCTTGACGGGGCGACCCAGGGTCATGGCGACTTTGTCAGCGGCTTGCAGGGTTTTGCCAATGTTCCGCCACATCGAGCGCGGCGGGAGGCTGTTCCAGACGCTGCCTTTACGGCGGGCATGTGCGGAAACGACTTGCTGGATGGTCACCATCTTCAAATCCAAGCTCTGGAGATAGCGGGCGTAGTTTTCAAGACTGCTTCCCTGGGCTTTCACCCATGAAGAAGGCAGGCCGGTCAGCTTGACGGGTGGAGCGCTCCGGAAAAGGAAGGCGCTGCTGATACTCGTGCTCGCAACTAGCGCGCCGGTCCCCACCGCAGCGGTGGAAAGGAACTTACGTCGAGTCGGAAGGATAGTCTGGGTTGATTCAGGCTTTGGCTCAAACATCTGCGGCTTATTCTGCAGCTCTTATGCCAGATGGCGAGAAAAAACTGAATTTAGTCACAAAAAATTACGTCCAACGCAAGTTTCTTCTTTCATTAATTGCGAAAAACCAAGCACTTGCCACCAAAGCGATCCTTAAGCAATTTCCGAAATCGGGTCGCTCAAACTCGACAATTTCCCCGTATTCAGTCGGTAAATCCAGCTGTGGACGTCCACTTTCTGTCCTCGCGACCAAGCCTCTTGCAGCACGGTCGTCCGGCTCACGTTACGCGCTTGGGCAAGGACGTTGAGTTCGCACATGCGGTCCGCTTTGGCTTCGCCTTCGAGGCCGACGAGCTGCTCTGCTTCTTCGCTGGCGACGGTTTTAATGTGCCGCAACCAGTTATCGATGAGACCGTGACGTTGGTCGCCCATGGAGGCGATGACGCCGCCGCAGCCGTAGTGGCCGCAAACGATGACGTGTTCGACCTTGAGGACTTCGACGGCGTACTGCACCACCGACAGCATGTTAAAATCGGTCTGCACGACGACGTTCGCGACATTCCGGTGGACGAAGACCTCACCGGGATCAAGTCCCGTAATTTGGTTGGCTGGCACGCGACTGTCCGCGCAACCGATCCAGAGATACTTCGGACTTTGCTGTTTGGCGAGGCGCTCGAAAAAGCCCGGATCCTTTTCCTCCATGCCGGCCGCCCACTTCTCGTTATTCTCAAACAGGTTCGCTAAGGTCTTCACGCCGCCCATCATGCGGAGTTTCCGCCCCGCGACAAGTCTCAAGGCTCCCTCAACACGATTTCCTTTTGACAAAAGCCCTGCGGGAGCCGACCACTGGCCCGTGAGTTTTTCCGAACAATTCCAGCAGCGGCTTGAGCGACCCAGCCCCCTGCTGCGACGATTCCGTCAACTACTCGAGCCTGCGGGCGACGCCCGGCTGGAGGCCATGGCGCGGGAAAGCCAGCGCCTGACGCGCCACCATTTCGGACGCACGATGCGCCTCTTCGCCCCCCTCTACGTCTCGAACGAATGCGTTAACAACTGCCAATACTGCGGTTTTTCCCGCGACAATCCCATTCTGCGCACGACGCTGAGCGTGGATCAAGTCGTCAAAGAAGCCCGCTTCCTGCACGACAAAGGCTTTCGTCACATTCTCCTCGTGGCCGGAGAGCACCCGAAATTCGTCTCCGACGGCTACCTCCAGGAATGCCTCGACGCTTTAAAATCCTTCATCCCCACCCTCGCCATCGAGGTCGGCCCGATGGAAGACCAGCAATACCGGGAAATCGTCGATCACGGCGGCGAAGGCCTCATCGTTTACCAGGAAACCTACCAGCGCGAGACTTACGAAAAACTCCACACCGCGGGGCCCAAGAAGAACTTCGACTGGCGGCTCGACTGCCCGGAGCGTGCCTACGCCGGGGGCTTCCGCCGCATCGGCATCGGGGCGCTTTTCGGTTTGGCCGACTGGAAAAAGGAAGCCATCGCCCTCGCCACACACCTGGAATACCTTTATAAACACTGCTGGAAAGCCTCCTTCAGCATCGCCTTCCCCCGCATGAAACCCCACGCGGGAAATTATCAGTATCAGGCCGAGGAATCCCTTTCTTTGAGCGACCGCGCCCTCGTCCAGCTCACCGCCGCCTTCCGCATTTGCTTCCCCCAGGTCCACCTCGTCCTCTCCACCCGCGAGCCCGCGCCCTTGCGCGACGCCCTTTTCCCGCTGGGCTTCACCTCGGCCTCCGCCGCTTCCCAGACGAACCCCGGCGGCTACACCGGCGCGGGTTGCGACGACCTCCACCTCACCGTGAGGGGCCGACGGGTCGAGCTGGAGGAAAAAAGCTCCGAGCAGCGCTCCACCGGACAATTCAATATCGACGACAAGCGATCACTTGCCGAAATCAGCGCCAAACTGCGCGAACTCCAGCTCGATCCCGTTTACAAAGACTGGGACGAAGCGATCCTCTCCCCCGCCACCTGAGCCTTCACCATCATGACCATCATCCTCAACAGCCAAGAGCACCCGCTCGCCCAAGCTCTCACCATCACCGAGCTCCTCGCCGAACTCGGCCTCGCCGGCAAACCGGTCGTCGCCGAGCTCAACCAGGAAGCGCTCAGCCCCGGTGAGCACGAAAGCCGCCAACTCCGGGACGGCGACCGCCTCGAGCTCATCACCATCGCCGCCGGCGGCTGAGCGGACGCCAGAGAAAACTTACTCTTCCTCTTCCTCGTCGTAGAGGTTGACCGGCTGATCGGGGCAGAAAAAGCGGGTCCCCCGCCCTTCGCCGTGAATCAGGCGCTCCAGATTTTCGCTGTCCCGCCCGTTGGCGATCATGACTTCGATGTTGTGCTGGAGGGCGAAGCGCACCGCTTTGAGTTTCGAGGCCATGCCCCCGATGGAAAAGCGCCCCGACTCATCGCGCACGAAGTGCAGCACTTCCTCGATGTCGCGCACCTCCTCAATGACTTCCCCGCCTTCGTTCATCAAGCCGTTGATCGTCGAGAGCAAGACGAGACGTTTCGCGTCCATGGCTTTGGCCAGACGCGCCGAGAGCATGTCGTTGTCTCCGATGCGTAACTCGTTGACTGCCACCGAGTCGTTCTCATTCACAATCGGGACCACATTGGTCTCTTCCAGCAGCCGCACGAGGGTGCGTTTGATGCGGTTGCGCCGTTTTGCGGTCTCCGTATCGCCGCGCGTCAGCAAAATCTGCGCCGGCACCATGTCGAATTGCGCGAAGAGCATCTGGTAATTGTGCATCAGGCGCACTTGGCCGAGCGCGGCGGCGGCCTGGCGGGTTTGCACGTCGTCCGGATAGCGGTCCAGCCCGAGAATCGGCACCCCCGCCCCGACCGCTCCCGAAGAAACGAGGATGAAGGGGCAACCGGCTTTTTTCAATTCCGCGAGCGCGGTGACCAATCTCACGAGCGAGGCTCCGTCTAGTGAGCCATTGTCCTGGGTGAGGACGCCTGTTCCGACTTTAAAGACAACGATTTCTGACATAGAAGTTACATTTGTTCGGGCGTTTCCAACCCGAGTAGTTTGAGGCCGTCTTTGAGGACGCGGGAGGTCAGGTCACACAAGACCAGACGGCTGCGACGCAACCCGCCTTCCGATTTGAGAACCGTACATGCTTCGAAAAAGGAATGGAAGGCCCGCGCGAGTTCAAGCAGATAACTGGCCAGAAGATTCGGCCGG
>JBNNED010000282.1:0-5193 GCA_050285825.1 Verrucomicrobiales bacterium
GCACGGACGTCTCGTCCGTGGGTGGTCAGGGAGCGCCAGCATCCTGCTGGCTCCGCTTTGGCGTCTCGCCAAAGAGCCTTGGCCTAGAAATAGCAATTTAGGCAGGTAAGCCAAGCTGGAGTATCTGAAGGGCATTGGCACTTGCGCTACGTGGCGCTTACTCGCCTTTTTCGCGCCATTCCTCGTAGGTGCGGGCGCCGGGGGTCTCGGGGTCGTCGAGGTGGGCGTTGGCGTCGAGTTTTTGGGCGAGGTGGGACTCGTCGAAGGATCCACCGCCGGCTTTGCGGCTGTTGGTGGACTCGCAGGCGGTGAGGGCGATGAGGCTGAGGCTGGCGATGCTGGAGACGAGGAGTTTCATGATTTTCTGGTGTCAGATATTGGCAGATGGCTGCGGGGCGGCAAGGTTTTTTGCTTTTTTGTGACGCATTCGGCGTTGTCGGCGCTCATGGCTTGCCCTAGCTTGGCGACGTGAACGATCAGACTCCCCAAAAAGTGCTCATTCTCGGTGGTGGTTTCGCGGGCCTGAAGTGCGCGCAGGAGCTGGCCAATGACGAGCGCTTCGAGGTCACGCTGCTGGACCGGCAGAATCACCATTTGTTCCAGCCTCTTCTCTATCAAGTGGCGACGGCGGCGCTGTCAGCTCCGGACATCGCACGTTCCTTGCGGGGGATCTTGACGAAGGCGCGCAACGTGCGGGTTCTTTTGGACGAAGTGACGGAGATCGATGTCGCGGGAAAAAAAGTGCGCTCGGCGCAGCACGAGTATGAGTATGACCGGCTCGTCGTGGCGCTGGGGGCGCGGACGTCCTACTTCGGGCGGGATGATTGGGCGGAGGCGACGGAGGGGCTGAAGTCGCTGGAGGACTCGCGTCGGATCCGGTATCAAGTTTTGAGCCGACTGGAGCGGGCGGAGTTGATTGATGACGAGGAGGAGCAGCGGCGTTTGATGACGATTGTCATTGTGGGTGGGGGGCCGACGGGGGTGGAGCTGGCGGGTGCTTTTTCGGACTTGGTGCGCCGGGCCTTGAAGACGGATTTCCGGCACATCGACCCCCGGAATTTACGGATCATTCTGGTGCAGTCTGGTGAGCGGCTGCTGAAGCCCTACACGGAGGAGCATTCGGCGTACGTCAAAGAGCGACTGGAAAAGCTGGGCGTCGAGGTCGTGCTGGGACCACGCGTGGACGAGGTCGAGAAAGGGCGGGTGCACTTGAACGACGGGCGGTGGATCGAGGCCAAGACCGTGATTTGGGCGGCGGGCGTGCAGGCGCATCCGCTCTGCGCGCACTTGCCGGGGGAAAAGGACCGAGGGGGGCGACTCCTGGTGCGTCCGGACTTGTCGCTGGAGGGGCATCCGGAGGTTTTTGCGGCGGGTGATATTGTCAATTTGGTTGATAAAAACGGAGTGGCGGTGCCGGGGGTGGCGCCGGCGGCGGGGCAGATGGGCAAGCACATCGGCAAGGTGCTGAAGGAGGATTGGCGCTTGTCGGGAACGCGTTATGCGGGACGGGAGACGGAATTTCGGGCGGCGTTCACTTACCTGGACAAGGGGCAGATGGCCATTGTCGGGAAAAACACGGCCGTGGCGGAGGCGGGTCGGATGAAAATGCGGGGTTATCCGGCCTGGGTGGCCTGGCTGTTTATTCACATCGCCTTCCTCGTGGGATTCCGCAACAAGCTCGCGGTTCTGCTCTCGTGGTCGTTTAACTACGTGTTCGACAAGCCGGGCGCGCGCGTCTTCTCGGTGGGCGAAGAGCGGGAGTGAGTGGAGTGCGGTAGGGGGAACGCGAGCTTCAGCTCGCCTCAGCTCGTGTGATTTGGAGAGCCGGAAGCGGGCATTGATCCTGGTCCATTTGGCAGGGGCTGGGCTCATTTTTGAATAAAGGGCGCAACTTCATGCTGAAAAGTTCTATGTCTTACCGTAGGGGAGTTTGGGTGCCGGCAAAATGACTGTTCGTTGTGGTTCGAGATGAATCAGCGGCTTTTCTGGCGGTTCCGGACGGGGAAGGTGACTGATTAACGAAAGATGAAGGCATTACTTGAGAGACCAAGACGTTTGAAAAGAATTCAGAACGATGCGCCCGGCTTTGCTTTGGTGGTGACGATTTCACTCTTGATGATGCTCGCCGTGATGACCATCGGGATGCTGAGTCACAGCGTGGTGACGACGCGGCGGAGTGGGGTGGAGGGGGTGCGGAGCGAAGCTTATGCCAATGCGCGTCTGGGCCTCATGTTGGCACTGGCGGAATTGCAGCGCACGGCGGGTGATGACCGGCGCATTACGGCAGATGGCTCCCTGGCGGGGACGGCTCCCTCGGCATCTCACGTGACGGGGGTGTGGGAGTCCTGGACGCCCGAATTTCGGGAGGATCCGACACGGACCGCGCCGGATTACGAGGAGGTGAAAGAGGACCATTTCATGGGCTGGCTGGTGTCGAATCAGGATCGGGAAGCCGTGGAGAGATTGGACTGGGCGGATGACGGGAGTTTGGAGAATCCCGAGCTCCTTTTCTCGGAAACTCATGATGGTTTCGAGGTGACGGGAGGGAGGGTGCCGGTGGGTTCTCCGGAGCGTCCGGGGTCTTATGCCTGGGCGGTGGTGCAGGAGGCGACGAAGGCCAAGCTGACGGTGGCGGGTGAGGAAGAGGCGGGCGAAAATGCTTTTTTGGCCGCTCAGGAGCGCCCGGGGCTGGGCTTGAGTGAGGCCTTCGCGGAGCCGACGGGCGAGTGGGAGAGTCGCTCGGCCAAGATCACGGGATTTCAGCAATTGCGTCTTGATGATGAGATTTGGCAAGGGGCGGGCTCGGTCGCGGGCGGCGCGGACTTTACGACCCAGGGGATGGGTTTGTTGACGGATGTGCTGCGGGGTGGCTTGAAGGTCGATTTGAGTCTGGGCTTTGAGATGGACGAGGCGGATTTCGCGAAGGAGACGTGGAGTGACGCGGGGGAGAGCTTCGCCAATCCCTTTTTGGCGGGCGCGGAGGAGCTTTTCGGGGTGCCCGCTGCTTATGGCGAGCAGCGACCCTTGTTCAGTCCCCTGGCCAATCGCGGAGCTCTGAAAAATAACGCCTTGGGAAACTTGTTGAAGGTGGAGTATGATTTCCCCGTCGCGGGGGTGCCGACTTTTCACTACCTTCGTTCCTTTTACCGGATTCCCCGGCATTTGTATGTGAGCGCGGATGGGGTGACCGCTTTCGAGCGGGCGGGAGATCATGTGGCCTCGGCCGCCCAGGCTCCGACGGCCGGCTGGACCCATCCTCCCGGCAAGTCCGTGGACGGTGAGGCCTCGACGCCTTCGATTCGTCCGGTGGTGGATCGCGTGATGTATCTCATCAGTGCGGCGAAGGGCGATGGAGATTTGCTGCAGTATGTGGTGACACCGGTTGTCACGCTGTGGAATCCCTACAATGTGGCTTTGGAGATCGAGGGGGCGGTGGCGTATATCTGGGGTGACATTCCTTATCGCATCGGCTGGCGGGTTTATAATGAGAGTGGCACCAAGGTGTTTGAAAAGAACACGCCGGTTTCCACCTCGATTGGGCAAGGGCGGAGTGCCGAACCGTATTTTTTCGCTGCGATCACGGCGACGGGTTCGGCGTTGCCAGCGGGGGGCGGCGGACCGAGTATTCGTTTCCAACCGGGGGAAGTACGGGTGTTTATGCCGGCGCAGCCCGAGGCGAGCAAGCTGGAGGTGGGTGGATCGGTGCGCGAGCGGACGGTTTTCTTGCGCCCGGTGGAATCGCTGGCCGACTATTCGACTGAGGGGGGCTTTCTTTTGCCGACGCGGAATCCTCAAGGTTCTCATGATTCGGGCTATGAGCGGAAGCTCGCGCCGAATGAACGAGGCGAGATGTTCATGTTTGCCTCGACGGTGCAGGATCATCCGTTTTTCATGAGTTTGGAGGACGCCACGCGGGCGAAGGGGGCGACGGCCAATGAGCGGGGGCAATACCTGGCCGATGTCCTGTCCCGGGCGTTTACGATTAGCGGAGAGACGGCGCAGTTTCGCTCGCCTCGACTCAGCTACGGGCAGTTGGCGAGTCCGGTGCCGGTGGGGGTGATTGAGACTTATCACCGCGTGGCGCGGAGCGGATCGGGCACGCAGTACGCTGATCTTGTCTTTACGGGGAATCCCCGGCAGCCGTGGATGAATGATATGGTCGGAGGCGGTGGCGGATTCAAGACGGGCCCGCAGTATCAGACGCGCATGCGGACGCTTTCCTCATTCAATGAGCTCATGGAGACGGAGTCGTCGGGGCGGCGATCCTACTACGGGGCGTCTCATACGAGCGCCGGAGGCAGGGGGAATTTGTCCTTTTTCGAGATTCCGCGCGAGCCTTTGCTCTCGCTAGCCAGCTTGCAGCATCTGGAATTTTCTCCCACGCCCTTTTCGGCAGCGCAGGTCTTTGCCAATTCCTGGGCGAGTGCTTACGTGCCCAGAGAGAGGGTGGCGACGGGGGTCTTGGCCGTCGATCACGGCTATTTGGCGAACGAGGCCTTGTGGGATGCTTATTTCTTCAGCGGCGCGTCCGCCCGGATGGAACCGGTGGCGGCGACCGGGGCGTCGGATCACTGGGATCGCACGGTGGCGCGGGTGGATGAAGAGGCTGGGACAGTGATCCGGAACTTCGTGCAAGATCCTGTCGCGCACCCCCTGGCCAACCCGCGGATGCGCCTCCATCTCGGGGGGCAGGGGCGGTCGAGCCTGGCGGACGGGCTCGCCTCTGAGGCCGGGCCGGTCAAGGTCGCGGCGCATTTATTGGTCGATGGAGCCTTCAATGTGAACTCCACGAAGCTCGAAGCCTGGAAGGCTCTTTTGTCCGGCTCGCGCGGGAGGGACTTTTTGAAAGCGAATGGAGATGCGGAGTCTGCGGACGGGACGGCTTTTCCGCGTTTTCGTCATCCCACGGGGAATCCGGACGACATTTGGGATGGCTTCCGCGTCTTATCCGATGAGGAGATCACCTCGCTCGCGGAAAAGCTCGTGGCAGAAGTGAAAAAACGCGGTCCCTTTCTCTCGCTGGCCGAGTTCGTCAATCGCCGGGTCGAAGACAGCGACTTGGGGCTCAAAGGGGCTTTGCAGGCGGCCATCGACGAGGCGGGGCTGAATGCCGGGAGCTTGCAGGAGAGTTTTTCCACGACGAAATACCCGGCGGAGAGTCGCGAAAACATCGAGCCTGCTGACACGGCGGTG